>JAADHP010000012.1 GCA_013151785.1 Nitrospirota bacterium
GTTGACAGTGCTTCACGGATACTTACAAAACTGTTTGAGGAAGGAGGATAGTGATGGAAGAAAAAGAGGTGAGGGAGTTAGAGGCAAAGAAGGATCAGCCTCTGGAAGAAAGGCAAGAGGAGGAAATTGTACCCGTAGAGCCTCCTTTGGAGGAGCGTCTAAAGGCCCTCGAGGAGGAACTCCAGGAGACCAAAGACAAATATCTTCGGCTGTATGCTGAATTTGATAACTATAGAAAGAGGGTTCAGAAAGACAGGGAAGAACTGTTAAAATATGGTTCTGAACCGCTTATAATGGAACTACTTACCATTGTGGATAATCTTGAGATGGCTTTATCCCATGCTCAGAACGAGCCAGGTGTGGACAGCTTGGTCAAGGGTATTGAACTGACCCTGAAGGAGTTCCATAAGATCCTGAAAAAATATGGTGTTGAAGAGATCGAGGCACTGGGTAAGCCCTTTGATCCACAGATTCATCATGCAATGAGTCAGGTTGTCCGTACTGATGTGGATGAGATGACCGTGGTGGAGGAATACCGTAAAGGATACAAGCTCAACGACAAGGTTATAAGGCCATCCCTTGTGGCTGTATCAAAACGCTCTGATGAAGAGCCCGAAGCAGAAAAAGACAGGGACGTAAGCAGCCCTGAGGAAAACAATAAAGAGACAAAGGAGGAGAACTAAGATGGGAAAGGCTATCGGTATAGACCTGGGAACAACCAACTCTGTTGTAGCAGTGGTTCAGGGTGGAGAGCCTGTGGTTATCCCCAACCAGGAGGGTAA
The DNA here is from genome assembly GCA_013151785.1 of Nitrospirota bacterium. Classification (GTDB taxonomy): domain Bacteria; phylum Nitrospirota; class Thermodesulfovibrionia; order Thermodesulfovibrionales; family JdFR-85; genus JAADHP01. Next base: position 783 of record JAADHP010000012.1, read on the forward strand.
CAGAACAACACCCTCAGTTGTTGCATTTACTGATAAAGGTGAACGCCTTGTGGGACAGGTTGCCAAAAGACAGGCCATTACAAACCCTGAGAATACAATATTCTCAATCAAGAGGCTAATGGGAAGGAAATACAACTCCAAAGAGGTCAAGGAAGCAATGAAACGCCTCCCCTATAAGATTGTAGAGGCACCTAATGGAGACGCCCATGTGGAGATTATGGGTAAGAGGTATTCACCACCTGAGATCTCTGCAATGATACTGCAGAAACTGAAACAGGCTGCTGAGGACTATCTTGGTGAGACTGTTACTGATGCAGTTATCACGGTGCCGGCCTATTTTGATGACAGCCAGCGTCAGGCAACAAAGGATGCCGGTAGGATTGCAGGGCTCAATGTTTTAAGGATCATCAATGAGCCCACTGCAGCAGCCCTTGCCTACGGTGTGGACAAGAAGAAGGAGGAAAAGGTTGCAGTCTATGACCTTGGTGGTGGAACATTTGATATATCCATACTGGAGATAGGCGAAGGGGTGATCGAGGTTCATTCCACAAGCGGTGATACCTATCTTGGTGGTGATGACTTTGACCTCAGGATTATTGATTATCTTGTCGAGGAGTTCAAGAAGGAGCAGGGCATTGATCTAAGGAACGACAGGATGGCACTTCAGAGGCTCAAGGAGGCTGCTGAGAAGGCAAAGATAGAGCTTTCCTCAGCCACAGAGACGGAGATAAATCTTCCCTTTATCACAGCAGATGCCTCCGGTCCCAAACATCTTGTTATGAAACTGACCCGTGCAAAGTTTGAACAACTTGTGGATGATCTCATTGAAAAAACCACTGTACCCTGTAAAAGGGCACTTGAGGATGCAAAGCTCACCACAAAGGATATAAACGAGATCCTGCTTGTTGGTGGTCAGACAAGAACACCAAAGGTCCAGGAGGTTGTTAAAAACTTCTTCGGCAAAGACCCTCACAAGGGTATAAACCCTGATGAGGCGGTTGCCATAGGTGCTGCCATACAGGCTGCGGTACTGAAGGGTGAAGTAAAAGAGGTACTGCTTCTTGATGTAACACCACTGTCGCTTGGAATCGAAACCCTGGGTGGAGTATTTACAAAGATCATCGAACGTAATACCACAATACCCACAAGGAAGAGCCAGATATTCTCCACCGCAACAGACAATCAGCCCGCTGTAACAATCAAGGTGTATCAGGGCGAACGCGAGATGGCGGCTGACAACAAACTCCTTGGCGTGTTTGAACTTGTGGGCATCCCTCCAGCTCCAAGGGGGGTACCACAGATAGAGGTGACCTTTGATATAGATGCAAACGGTATACTCCATGTTTCTGCCAAAGACCTTGGCACTGGCAAGGAACAGTCCATCAGAATCACTGCCTCAAGTGGTCTCAGTGAAGAGGAGATAAAACGGATGATGAAAGAGGCTGAAGAACATGCAGAGGAGGACAGGAGAAAACGTCAGCTTGCAGAGGCAAGAAATGAGGCTGACAATATGGTCTATACAGTGGAAAAATCACTCCGTGAGTATGGTGATAAGGTCTCCGAGGCTGAGAAAAAAGAGATAGAAGAGGCACTTGAGGAATGCAGGAAGCTGAAAGACTCCAGCACTGATCCCGAGGAGATCAAAAAGGCAGTGGAACGCCTCACAAAGGCTTCCTACAAGCTTGCAGAGCATATCTATCAGGGTGCACATGCTGCTCAGGGTTCAGCCACTGACTCCACTGCAACAGGCACTGATGGCAGTAAACCCTCAGATGAGGAGGAAGTGGTTGAGGCAGAATTCGAGGATGTGGACAAGGACAATAAGTAATGAAGGACTATTACAGGATTCTTGGCGTAAGCAGGGATGCTACGGATGAGGAGATAAAGAAGGCCTTCAGAAGGCTTGCGCTGAAGTATCATCCTGACAGGAATCCTGACGATAAAGAGGCGGAGGAGAAATTCAAAGAAATAAACGAGGCCTATGCATGCCTCAGCGACCCTGAAAAAAGGGCCAACTACGACCGCTTCGGAACACCAGAGGGTATGGGGGCCACGGCTGATGCAGGGTTTGGCCCCTTTACCTCTACCTTTTCAGACATATTTGAAGATATATTCGGTGATTTCTTTGGTACCTTTACAGGACAGCGCAGAAGAAGGAGACCCACCAAGGGTGCTGATCTCAGATATGACCTGGAGATAACCCTTGAGGAGGCTGTAAAGGGCACTGAAAAGGAGATCAGGGTTCCAAGATGGGTCAGATGCGATGTATGCGATGGAACAGGTGCAAAGCCAGGCTTTGGTCCCATAGCCTGTCCTGACTGTCATGGTACGGGTCAGATAAGATTCCAGCAGGGCTTTTTCTCAGTTGCAAAGACCTGTAGCCGTTGCGGTGGCACTGGTCAATACATATCCACACCCTGTTCAAAGTGCCATGGCGGGGGCCGTGTCAGAAGGTACAGAACCATATCTGTAAAGATACCCGCCGGAGTGGACACGGGCTCAAGGCTCAGGATGACTGGCGAGGGGGAGCTTGGTGAGCATGGAGGCCCTCCTGGCGACCTCTATATAGTTATAACCGTGAAACCTCATAAATTCTTTAAACGGGAAGGGCTGAATCTGTACTGCGAGGTTCCCATATCCTTTCCCCAGGCTGTCTTTGGTACAGAGATTGAGGTTCCCACCATGTACGGTCCTGAAAGGCTGAAGATTCCTGCATCAACGCCATCGGGAAGGGAGTTTGTCCTTAAACGTAAGGGAGTGCCTCAGCTTGGTGGTCATGCCATAGGCAACCAGATAGTGAAGGTGTATATTGATGTGCCAAAGAAACTTACGCCTAAACAGAAGGAACTCCTCCAGGAGTTTGCACGTATAAGTGGTGATGAGGTGCAAAAGGGCTTTATGGAAAAGCTGAAGGAGTTTTTCTCAGGCGTGGAAACCTCTTAAGGCTTATATTATCATGCCAAGGATTATCCTTCCTGATATAGCCCCAGAGCTTGAAGAGATCAATATTACCTCACCTGAACATATAAGATACGTCAGAAATGTGCTCAGACTGAACGAGGGGGCAGAGATTGATGTCCTTGATGGAAAGGGAGGGATTTTCAAGGGAAGGATTATATCTATCAAAAGACACTCTATAAGGATAAGGGTCCTGAAAAGAAAACAGCAGGAGGAATCAGGCAAATGGCTTGTTTTGATACAGCCCCTGCTGAAAGGTGATAAGATGGATCTTGTGCTTCAGAAGTGTACTGAACTGGGAATTTCTGAGATATATCCTGTGGTGACAGAAAGGACAATCCCCAGGATGACAAGAAAACTACCCCACTGGAGGAGGGTAGTAGAAGAGGCCACAAAACAGTCAGGAAGAACAGTGGTACCTCAGATACATGAAGTATCAGATATCTTACAGGTCTTAAAAAAATTCGCTGACATTGATTGCATAAAGATTGCCTTTCATGAAAAGGCTACAGGGCTTCTCAGATCAATAGACTACACTAAAGTGCCTCACAGTATAGTCTATCTTACAGGGCCAGAAGGTGGGCTTTCAGAGAAGGAGGCTGCAGAAGCAGAAGCCTCGGGCTTCAGGATTGTAAGCCTTGGCAGTAATATACTCCGGGCAGAGACAGCCTCAATTGTCTCACTGGCACTTATAAAGTACCACTTTGGTCTGATGTAGAGAAAATCATAAGCAGTGAGCAGTGGATGAGTAAATGGGTAAATGAGTTGATGGGTGGATGAGTTAAAAGGTCAGTGAGCAGTAAAATTGTCATGCTGAACCATGTCCTGAACTCGTTTCAGGTTCTATTTCGGCATCTGGTCTTTTAACATACGAGAGACCCCGAACCAGGTTCGGGGTGACAAATAACAACAACAGTGTCATGCTGAACTTGTTTCAGCATCTCGTCTTTAGACAGAATAAAAAAGAATGAGACCCTGAAATAATACTGAACCAAGCCTGTCCTGAACTTGATTCAGAATTCAGCACAGGATTCAGGGTGACAGTCAAAAAAGTGCATGAATCATATACTGAATCAGAGGCAGGGTAGGAACAAACAGGGCTCAGGAGGTCGATGTGTTCATTGAGTATTCCTACATGGTCTTCTTCACCACCACTGGCTCTGCTGTAGAGTTTTTTAACGAAACAAACCATACAAACAAACTAACGAGATAAACAAGTTCAACTGTCAGCCTCTCTGATATCCACCACATGCTCGGTGGGTATGGTTATCCAGCCAGATTCAGCCTGAAGATAGACCTCCTGTTCTCCCACCTCTACAAGTATACCCCTGTAGGTGATACCATTGGCTATAACTATTACCTCTTTACCTGTCAGGTTTTCTATCATCCTTTACCTTTCACTCTGAATTACCTCTGAAGCCCTTTGAGTGTTATCATTTTACCCTCTTTGACTATTTCTCTTTTGATCTCAAGATATTTATTGTAACTCAGTTGTCTTGCTTTATCAATAACACTCCAGTCGCCACTGCGCAGAAACTCTTTATAGGATTCAACAAATTCAGGCATCAGTTCCTTTCTTGTGGGGTCAAGGAGCAGGTAATAGATATTCAGATGTTCTCTGAGATGATTGTCGATAATATGTTTCAGGGGGCCCTTTTCAGAGGTGTCTGCCAGTACATCCTTTATTCCTCTAAGATAGAAATCGCAGCTTCTGTCTTTGTTTTCCATTATAATCCTGAGCCACTCTTCTGACGATTCATCCTCATAGGCCTCTCCTATCTCATGATAAAGAAGAATCTCGGAGACCTGCTCTGCAAGCTTATCTACTGAACTTATCAGTCCTTCAGTGCTTTCAATGTCTTCAAAATAATTCTTTAAAGACAGCCCTGTGGTATCTTCGTATCTTTTATTCCTCAGTTCCTGAAGTCTCTCCCAGAGAAGTACCTTTATCTGCTCTTCTCTGATAAAGATGCATCTACCCTGTAACATGGCTGAAGGAGCAAGCAGATCCCTGCAGAGTTCCTCACCTGCATGGTAGATATGATAATCATAGATCTCTTCATACTTTCGTAGCCTTGCAAGAAAGAATGAGGGTTTGTTGAACCTGCCATAGCCTCCTCCATAGACAAGTCCATGAGGATTGAGTTTTTCGTTAATCTCTTCAACACTAAAGGGTTCGAAGATATCATCATCTATTCTGAGAGAGGTTAAAGATGAGTCTTCAAGGGATTGCCAGAGTCTTTCCCTTTCTTCTATCCACCGGGATATCTCCTCCCTTGGAATGCTTTCCCAGGGCATGAGACCATGTTCACTTCTGTAAAGTTCCCTGAGTCTCATCAGAAGACCACATATAGAGAAAAATCCCCAGTATTTTGCATCCGAGATATTACAGTTAAGCTTTATTTCCTCAATGAGTCTTTCAATATCCATCACAGTATATCCTGCCAGTTTTTTCTCATATGATCAAGGGCCTCATAATTGGTTAGATCAAGATGTATGGGTGTGATGGAGATGTAGCCCTCTGAAACAGCATTGAAGTCCGTATCATTGCCAGCCTGCCATGTGGGAGTGCCACCACCGATCCAGAAGTGTTTCCTTCCCCAGGGATCAAAGGTCTCATGGATTGCATTGTCATAGCTCCTTTTGCCCTGTCGGGTAAATTTCACACCCTTTATATCCTCGTATCTTATGTTTGGGACATTTACATTCAGCAGTGTGTCAGGTGGCAGGCCCTTTCTGAGGATATAGGCAACAAGGGTCTTTGCAAAACGGGCTGCTGTTGAAAAATAAAGCATCTGTTCTCCATTACGATACACAAGGCTTATTGCCATCGAAGGTATTGAAAAAAGTGTACCCTCTATGGCTGCAGATACAGTGCCGGAATAGGTAACATCATCACCAAGATTTGCCCCCCTGTTGATCCCTGATGCAATCACCACAGGTCTTTCAGGCAGTATCTTTTCCACAGCCACCACCACACAGTCTGTCGGTGTACCATTCACTGTAAAAATCTTTTCATCTATCTGAGCAACCCTCAGGGGTCTGTGCATGGTAAGGGCATGGCTTACTGCGGATTTTTCGCTTTCGGGAGCCACTATGTAGGCATCCCCAATCTCTGAGAGTTCCCTGTAAAGTGCCTTGATTCCCTCTGACCTGATACCATCATCATTTGTGACAAGTATAAGGGGCATGGTTAATTTTAACATATTCCTTCCTCTGATTTATCAGGTTCATTTAGTATGCCGATAAACCACCAGACTTCAGTCTGGTGATGTAAAGTTTATCAGGTTTGTTTGGTTTGAAAAAAATAAAAAAACTTTACAGGAGAGGCAGAGGTGGTTCATCAGTCCATAACACTCTCCACTGCTCACTGATTTCTGTTTTCTCTGCTTACTGTCCTTCCCATTTAGGGAAGGCAGGTTTCCAGATGGGGACTCTTTAAAGAAAGTGGTACAATTTTCAAGGCAATTTTCCATGGCATGAATCTTGTTTATTTATAGATAAAATCATGAAGAAAGGAGGTTTTGAAGATGAGAACATTGAAAACCATGGTTGTGGCAACCTTGATCCTCGGGCTTACCTTCTCCTTTATATCAGTAAAAAAGGCAGAGGCAATGAACAATGAATCTGCTGCCATGCTTGCTGGAGCTATTGTGCTTTTTGGCAAACCCATCCTTAATGCCATAATATCGCCAGAACGTCAGGATTATTATGAGAGGCCCACACGGGTTATCTACAAGAAGGTCTATGTGATCAGGCATGAGTATTATAATGGCTATCCTTACTACAATGACTGCAGACCACCCTTTTCTGCTTACGAAAGAGGCTGGTGTGACGAGATGAGGAGGCTTGAAAGAAAAGAATACAGATATGGTCGAAGGGATGCAAGGAGATATTATTATGAATATATGGATCCGTAACAATCTATTATTGCGTTGATCTGGTCATCTACTGCTTGGGTGTTTACTTTTCTACTGAAATGTTATATCCTAAAATATGCTCAGTGGGTTATTCAGACCATACTCCATTGCTGTGGTTGGTGCGTCAAGGAATCCGGAGAAGGTTGGCCACAGTGTTTTAAAAAACATCCTCCAGCACGGCTACAGTGGCAGTGTCTACCCGGTAAATCCCTCAGCTCAGGAGATAGAGGGGCTTAAGACTTACCCCTCTGTCTCTTCCATCCGTGACAGGATTGACCTTGCAGTGATTGCAATTCCAGCCCCATATGTACCTGATACAATAAGGGATTGTGTCAAAAAAGGCGTGAAGGCTGCCATAGTAATCTCTGCAGGTTTCAAGGAGGCAGGCACAAAGGGGGCCATCCTTGAGGAAGAGCTCAGGGAGATTGTAAAGGACAGCACCATCAGACTTCTTGGGCCCAATTGTCTTGGAATAATAAACACTGCCATATCACTCAATGCCACCTTTGCCAGAGGTATGCTTCCCAGGGGAAGGATATCCTTTTTCTCCCAGTCAGGCGCCCTTGGTGTGGCAATCCTTGACTGGGCAATAGGAAACAGGATCGGCTTTTCCAAATTTATAAGCCTGGGCAACAAGGTGGACCTCAATGAAACAGACTTTATTGAATACTTCCTTGAGGATGATGATACTGACATAATCCTGGGCTATATTGAGGATATTGTGGAAGGTGAACGTTTTATCAGGATTGCCCAGAGGGCAACGAAGAAAAAACCCATAATACTGATCAAGTCCGGTGGTACCCAGGCAGGTGCAAGGGCTGCCTCATCCCACACAGGTGCCCTTGCTGGCTCGGATGTCGCCTTTGATGCTGCCTTTCGTCAGACAGGGGTTATAAGGGCATCAGGTGTAAAAGAACTTTTTGAGATAGCAAGGGCATTTACTGCAAGAAAGGTTCCCCGGGGTGACAGACTCCTGATCATAACAAATGCAGGAGGCCCGGGAATCATAGCTGCTGACCAGGCTGAAAGGGCAGGCCTGAAACTGCCTTTTTTGAGCAAGGCTGCTATTGAACGTTTAAGAAAGGCACTACCTCCGAATGCCTCTCTTTATAATCCTATTGATCTGATTGGTGATGCCAGGGAAGACCGCTACAGCACTGCCCTCTCAGAGGCAGTGAAAAGCCGCGAGATAGATGGCATCATGGTGATACTCACCCCCCAGGCAATGACTGATGTAAAGGCCACAGCCACAGTGGTGGTGCAGAAGGCAAGAAAGACAAAAAAACCCATTATAACCACCTTTATGGGAGCCGAAAGTATCAGAGAGGGGCTGGAGATACTGAAAGATGGCGGAATCCCTAATTATTCCTATCCTGAGGATGCCATAAATGCCTATAAACGACTCTGTCAGTTCTCACTGTGGCAAAAGAGGCCGAAGAGAAGGGTTATTCACTTTGATATGGACAGGGAAGGAATAGGCAGGATCATAGAGGATGCATTAAACCAGCACAGACAGGCACTCACAGATGATGAGGCAAGACTCTGTCTCATGAAGGCAGGCATAAGGTTTCCTGAACAGGCATCAGCCTCTGATACTGACGAGGCAGTAACCGCAGCCAGAAGGATAGGTTATCCGGTGGTGATGAAGATCAACTCTCCTGACATACTCCATAAGACCGATGTAGGAGGCGTGAAGGTTGGCCTTAAAAATGCACAGGAGGTTAAAGAGGCATTCATAGAGATAACATCCAGTGTTAAAAGAAGGATGCCCCAGGCATACATAAAAGGGGTGAATATCTACGAGATGATTCAGGGTGGTAAGGAGGTTATTACAGGTGTCACCCATGACAGAACCTTTGGCCATATGCTGATGTTCGGTCTGGGTGGCATCTACGTGGAGATACTGAAGGATGTATCCTTCAGGGTTGTGCCGGTTGATGAGATTGATGTAAGGGAGATGATACAGGAGATAAGAACCTACAGCCTTCTTAAAGGTGCAAGGGGTGAGAGACCTGTTGATATAGAGGGCATAGTGGATTGCATACTCAGACTTAACTCACTGGTAATGGCCTTTCCACAGATAAGAGAGCTTGATATTAATCCCCTTGTTGTAAAGGAGGACTCAGTGGTTGCCCTTGATGCAAGGATAATTATAGAGGGAGGTTAAAATGAAGAGATTATACATAGGTTCCATGAGCCCTTTTTCAGGAAAATCACTTTTTACACTGGGGCTCGGACTTTTGCTGAAGGAGATGGGGTACAGGGTAGGGTATATAAAACCCATTGGAAATGAGCCTCTGCAGATTAACTCAAAGGTGGTGGATGGCGATGCCCAGTTCTTCAAGGATGTCCTGGAACTTGAGGAGCCCATAGAGGTTATCTCGCCCTTTGTGGAGAGCCTTGATGTGCTCAACAGGACACTATCCGGAAAGGTCAGGTCAGTGGACAGGAAGGTTCTTAAGGCTATCAATTCCATGAAGGGCTATGACATCCTGCTTATTGCAGGCACGAGGGATATATTTGAAGGTTCCCTTTATGGAATAAACGGCATAAGGATCATAAGAGATGTTGATGCCAGGGCAGTGCTTGTGGAGAGATGGGATAATGAAGACACCATAGATGACATATGTGCTGCAAAGGATATCCTTGAGGGCAGGCTTCATGGCGTTGTATTCAATCATGTACGTGACGAGGCAATGGATTTTGTTAAGAAAAGGGTCATTCCCTATCTGAAAAGAAAAGGAATCGAGGTCTTCGGCCTGATTCCTTTTGACAGGGTGCTTGGCTCTATCACTGTAAGGGCACTGGCGGATGTGCTTGGAGGCAGAGTGCTCTGTGCAGAAGAGGGTCTTGATAGGCTTGTGGAGAACTTTTCAGTGGGAGCCATGGATGTCAACAATGCCCTTCGTTACTTCAGGGCAACACCCAATAAGGCTGTTATTACAGGTGCTCACCGCTCTGATATCCAGCTTGCAGCCCTTGAGACCTCCACACGGTGTATAATCCTTACAGGCGGGTTGCTACCCAATGATGTGATTATCGGAAAGGCAAGACTCAAGGGCATACCCATTATTTCTGTTAAAGAAGATACCTTTACAGTGGTGGATAAGATTGAAAAGGTGATGGGAAAGTTCAGAATCAGGGAAGAAGAAAAGATCAAAAGGGCCGTTGATGTGGTAAGAAGTAATGTTAATATAAAAAAGCTGACCCAAATTTAGCTGTAAGAATAACAAAGAATAGTTGGAAGCAGTGATATGGTAGAGTCTTACACATCCCATACCCCCCAAAAAATCTTACGATTTTTCGGGGGGCCCTCATTCTCAGCGGACATCCATGTCCGCTTCCGAGGGAATTTTGCGATTCCGGGGTCCCCAAAAA
>JAADHP010000218.1 GCA_013151785.1 Nitrospirota bacterium
GCAAAAAGGCAAACTCATATCCCTTGCCACTGAGTCTGAAAGAACCCTCTTCTTCGACTTCCTGCCCCTATCTCTTGGAGACATCAAGGGGTTCAGGGTCAGGTTCCACCTCTACACAGTGCCGGGTCAGGTCTTCTATGCTGCAAGCAGGAAACTGATCCTGAAAGGGGTTGATGGTGTTGTATTCGTTGCTGATTCACAGATTGAAAGAATGGATGCAAATATAGAGAGTCTTGAGGATCTCAGGATCAACCTTGCCGAATATGGATACGAGCTTGCCAGGCTCCCTTTTGTGATCCAGTATAACAAACGCGATCTCCCCAATATTGTACCTGTAGGTGAACTGCAGAAGATTCTGAATCCGGACGATGTTCCCTCATATGAGGCAATAGCTCCGCAGGGAGTGGGAGTCTTTGAGACACTGAAGGATGTGGGCAAACAGGTACTGAAGGAACTTAAGAAGAACTACTGATCCACCTTTACTGCATCAACCACTTCCCCTTTTTCATTGAACCTGCAGGCCCTAATGAAGGGGTCATGATAAAAGATAAACCAGGCATTTCTGCTGATACCCTCTTTTTCAAATCTCTCCTTCAGTTCTATCACATCAAGGGGAAAGTTATCATAGGCCATCACCCAGAGGGGATTGAAGTGGATATGGGTGGGAAGCAGATCCCCAAGATGAAGGGCAGTCTCACCCTGACTTTCAATCTCTATGATCTGGTGCCCCCTGTTATGTCCACCTGTGTGGACCAGTTTTATCCCTGGCAGCAGTTCCTTTTCACCATCAATGAGTTCAAGGTTTCCGCTCCCTTCCACTCCTTCAAAGTTAACAGGCCAGAAGGTATGGACAGACCTCTTGTTTGGTTTCTTGACATCCTCCCATTCCATTGCCTGAATTACACATTTAGCCTCTGGAAATGTGATCTTCAGCCCCTTCGGAGTATTCATGACAAGGCCGCCAGCATGATCAAAATCGCAGTGGGTAAGCACCACATAGTCTATATCAGATGGCTCAAGGCCAAGGCTGTGAAGGTCTTCTAACAGATGCCATCCTTCCTTTACATTGAATATCCTTTGCTGTTTTTCTGTAAGTTTGTTGCCAAGGCCTGTTTCAATCAACAGGTTGGCATCAGGAGTCCTGATGAGTATGGGGTGTGCAAGCAGGGTTATATTATTGCCAGTTGACAGTGGGTACCGCTTTTCCCAGAGTACCTTCGGTACAACACCAAACATGGCACCACCGTCAAGTTCAAAGGTGCCGCCTCTCAGCCAGTGGATCTCAAACTCGCCTATCTTCAAAGTGCTTTCAATCATTATTATCTACCTTCCTCCTTCTCTGTTTTATGGCATTTAAAACAGGCAAACTTGGGTGGATGCTTTTTGCTTAAAGGTGCCTTGGTGCCTTTTTCATGACATTTCTTGAGACAATCCTGCTCTGTCATTGTTTGAAGGTGTGCCTCGTTTGCAGGAATAAGGGGCACCTCCTTTCGGGGCAACAAAAAGAGAAAGACCACAACAGCAATGACAAATATTACAAATATCAATGTGTTTTTCATAACAGAGCTATTATAACCAATATTTCAATATTTCTGGTACCTGTGCAATATGAATCACAAATTACCACATCGGATATGGTAATTTGTGGTTCTGGAAATAATCTGTTTAGAGCAACCTGACACGCCGTGTTCTGAGACCCATGAAAAATATGCTGGATTCTCTTCTCCTTATGGCCTGAGCTGGCTTTTTGATACCGGCGTATAGGCACCTGCCCTTATGAATCCGTATTTGGCGAAATATATACCTGTAAGTTCAACTGCCAGGGCAAAATAAATGAGTACCGGTGTTATGTCAGAGACGATAATCTGAAAGCCAATGATACCAAGAGGAAAGAGGAGACCGCTTATGAGTGCACCATAGAGAAACAAAGCCCCATCCCTTGCCCTCTCTGGCTCCGGATGCATACCAAGAAGATATCTCTTACAGATGCCCTTTCAGCCTCGGTATGAAGGGCCTTTACAATCAGGGCAGAAAGTGTGATAAGCAGCACTGCCATAAGCAGTATGTAGTTGATCTTTATAAGGGCATTCTCGGTTGTGGCGTCCATTCCATAGAGAGCACCAAGCAAGAGCTCTGCCGCAGTGCCACCAAGCAGGCCCTGAAGGAAAAACAGGGCAGGCTCAACAGCAGAGTGCCAGAAAGGTATGGCCTTTACAAAGGAGAGCATAAACCCCGGATAGGCAAGGAAAAGTATACCACACAGGACGCTTGCCCACTTAAGATTCTGCACAAAGGCAGAGGTATCAGAAACCGTTGTGAACCCCGTAACGACAAGATAAAGTACTGAAGTAATGGTAAAGAGGATGTTAAAGAGAAGTCCCCTGCTTATCCAGGACTGTCTGATATTAAGTAGCCCTCTCCAGAACCGTTCCATCTTTCCAAGATAAAGCAGATGGGTTACACCATAGCCAAGTATGTTCATAAATACCGATACCCAGAGCCCTGCTGTAAAGTCTGTAAAAAGGGATGAAAGATAAAGCCCGGGGCTGATGGCACCAAAGAAAATGGCAGGCATGAGCATCTGGTCCCTCAGTCCCCTTTCTCCCCTTCCTGCCCAGTCTTTCTGGAAAATAAGATCCTCTCTTATGGTCCTTATCATTTCTGACGCCTCCTTGGTAGATAGTATATTGATGGGTTTGTGCCCAGTTCCTCCTTCAGTCTGAAGTGTTCATTTCTGGCAAGTGCCCTGCTGACAGGGCTTTCCGGGTTGTTCAGGTCTCCAAAGTAAAGGGCCTTGCCAATGCAGGATACAACGCAGACGGGTGTTGCATCAGGGTCTATGCCAGGGACAAGCCCTTTCTCAATAGCCCTGTCTATCCTTTCATGACAGAAATCGCATTTATCCATCGTTCCCACCTGATGCTGTCTGTATCTCACATCCTCCCAGTGGTTGCCCTTTTCAGGGAAGTATCTCTTCTGCACTGGTATGAAGCTTCGGGCCTGGTAAGGACATACCACTGCACAGTATCTGCAACCCATGCACTCATCCTTGTCAATGGTAACTATACCGTCAGGCCGCTTCTTTGTTGCACCTGTGGGACATGCCTTCACACACTCGGGCTCATCACAGTGCATGCATCTCAGAGGAATGTAGAGCCGCTCCACATCAGGGTACTGTCCAAGTTCCTGCTCCACCACCCTCACCCTCACTATATCCGGGCCAAGGCCATGGAAGAGCTTGCAGGCCACAGTGCAGGTCTGACATCCAAGACACTTTGTAAGGTCTATTATCATCCCATAGTGCCTGGTTGCAGTCTCTTCGTCGTGGTGGGTGGTGTCTCTTTGCTGCCTCAAAAGTGTATTCATCTTCCATTACCTCCTTCACATTTGCCGGATCAATACTCTCAGATAAACCCTGTGAGTCCTTGTAGGAGAGGGGGTATTAATTTTGAGCGGATTTTAATTTTGCAATGGTGCTTGCCGTGATGGCAAGCATGCAAAATTTCCTCGGAGGCAGACAGGGAGGTCTGCCGAGAATAGGGGCCCCCAGAAAGTCGAAAGACTTGCTGGGGTGTCAGTTGAGACGAAAAATTAATACCCCCC
>JAADHP010000122.1 GCA_013151785.1 Nitrospirota bacterium
CGGCCTTGTTCTGCAGGAAGAATATCCTGTCAGCATAAGCACGGACATCTTTGAGGAAATCAACCTCAGCCTTGCTCAGTGGCTGATCAACTGAGATGAGAAATACCGTTGCATCTGACCTGGGAAGATATTCGTATGCCACATCTGTATTGTGTTGATAGACCGAGCCCACACCTGGTGTATCAATAAGGCGCACACCATCCTTTAAATACTCTGATGGATATTTTATCACCACCTCTGCCACATCCTTTTCATTCCTGGGGTTGCCTTTTTCAGTGACATAATCTGATAGCTCTTCAGGAGGCACCATCTGTTCGGTTCCATTGTTAAATAGAACCTTTACCTCAAGGGCCTTTCCATACTCGATAACCGTTACGATTGAGGTGAGAGGTACCACTGCTGTGGGCAGCAGATCAGCACCAAGGAGTGCATTTATGAATGTGGTTTTACCCCTTTTGAATTGTCCCACAACAACAAGATTAAATCTATTTTGAAGAATCTTGTCCTGCAGTTCGCTACAGGGACATTCAGATACTGTTTCAAGCGTTGCTGCTTCATCAATAATCTGGAGAAGTTTTTCCCTCAGTATTTTAAATGCCTTTCCCATGTAGACCTCCTGAGTTATGGTGCTTCAAATAAATTCTCCCACTATTAAAACCAGTACTAAACTAATAATAACATACATTGCATATATGTTTACACTTCCTGTGTGCATACTGGCAGCGAGACGGGCTGTTGTTCTGAATGCCTTCAGTACAGGCTGGATGAATAATCGATCAACGATATGTATTTCCTTCCTTTCCCTCATGATAGCTGCCCTGAATCTACTGGAAAAGATAGTCCGTGTGTCGCGTACAATGCTGGGACGAAAAATTGCGCTGAATATAACCCTCACGGGGTTGGAAAAACCTGTTGCAGTATAGGTCATTTCAGGAAGTAATTGTCTGAGCCCTCCATTCCAGCAGGTGCGTATGGTAACCTTTCTTTTTCTTGTCAAAATGTTTGCGGTTATATATACAGCGCCTATCAGCAGTATTAATACCACAATAGTATATGAGGTTGACATGGCATATACAACCGGATTTTTCTCAGTACCTCTGTGTAATACTACAAGGCCACGGCCCGGCAGGATATCCTTTCCTACCTGTGCGCCAAGATCATGAAAATCTGAAATGAACTCCTTGCTGAATTTTGTACTGCCATCACTCAACTGGAAAAATGGTGGTACCAGTTCATCAACCACGCTCTGATGCGATAGTGGCGCGGTTGCAGTGTCAATAACCGGGATGATATAGGTAGGAAGAATACCAGATATCAGACAGAGTAAGGCCAGGAAACCCATTGGTAACTTCATTCTGAAGGGTAGTTCAACAGCCCTGCGTGCATCTTCTGACCTTGCTATTCCCAGAAAGCTCATGGAGAATGCCTTTACAAAACAAGTCACAGCAAGACCTGCTGTTAATGCCAGCATTGCACCTGAAAGTGCAAAAGCTACCTTTACAGGAACAGACCGCAGAGCTGAAGCCTGCAGCAGACTCTGAAAACTAAGCCATTCACTTACAAATCCATTAAATGGAGGTAGCGCTGCAATGGAAATAGCCCCAACAAGGAAAAACAGGCCTGTCCAGGGCATTAACTTAAAGATGCCACCAAGGCGATTCATACTCCGGGTTGTGGTCTTCAGTTCTATTCCACCTGCTCCAAGAAAAAGTAGTGTCTTGAACAGGGAGTGGTTGACCATATGATACAGGGATGCGATAAAGGCAATCCCAGCGAGCACATAATGTCCTGTCTCCCTGAAGACAAGCCCTGCTCCAAGTCCGGTCAGGATTATACCTGAATTCTCTATAGAACTGTGGGCCAGCATCCTTTTCATATCATCCTCAGTGACAGCGTAAAGTATACCAACAAGAGCAGAAACGCTGCCTGCAACAAGCACTACTACCCCTGTACCATGGGTGACGCTCTGAAGAATCTCCGCATTTATACGAATGATACCGTAGATTCCCAGATTGAGTGTAGCTCCTGAAAGAATGGCTGAAAAGTTGCTGGGGGCTGATGCATAAGCACGTGGCAGCCATGCATTCACAGGTACAAGTCCGGCCTTTACACCAAAGCCTATCAGGAATAACATAAAGCTAACCCAGAGTGACGTATCTCCCAGTTTCTGTGAATTTAACCTTAAGGAAGCAAAATCAAGACTGCCTGCCCCCTTTGCCAGAATAAGGAATCCTACTGTCACTGCAAGGAAACCGGCTTCACTCATGGTAAGCATCAACAGACCAGAACGTATATTTTCTTCTTTGTCATATTCATAGTTTACTAACAGATAGCAGGTGATGGACATTACTTCCCAGGAGAGAAGGAATGTTACAACATCAGCTGCGGTCAGTATCAGTACAATTGAAACAAAGAGCAGATGATAAAGAACACTGAATGTCGTGAGCCTGTATCTGCCAGGGTACTTCTTAAGATAACCTGCTGAGTATATTGAGACTGGAAGATAGACAAGTGCGGTTATAAACATAAAGAGTGATGAGAGCCGATCAATACTGTAGGATAAGACACTCAGTGAACTAATCCTGTAGAATTCTCCATGTAATGTCTGTCCGGTAAATAGCGATTCTCCACTCAGCCAGAGAAGCAGAATGGATGATATGGATGCAGTGAAGGCCAGAAAAACAGGGCTCCTGCGATCAGAAAGAAAGAGTCCCATGACAATACTGCCTGCAGAGAAGATAAAAAATACCTCAAAGAGAAGGGATATATCCATTATTTGTCCTTCCTCCTGGATTCTGGTTTATCAATGACAGATAGAGAAGGTCTTCGTCCTGTGAGAATCAGAAGACCATGGATAATTGCAAGTGGAGGGGGAGGGCAACCAGGAATAGCAATATCCACAGGTAATATCTCAGACACGCCGCCAGAGGAAGCAAAACTTCTGCCGAATATCCCGCCTGACAATGCACAGGTGCCCACTGCTACTACTGCTCTTGGTTCAGGCATGGCTTCATATGCCTCTTTAAGGGGAAACCGCATGTGGTCTGTTACAGGACCTGCTACCATGAGAACATCCGCTGCTCTCGGGGTAGGTGTAATAAAAAATCCAAGTCTATGGATATTGTAATAGGGGGCACCTGTCTGGGATATCTCACAAAGGCATGCTCTGCATGCCCCTCCATCAACAACCCTTATATGAAGGCAATGGCTGAATGGGCCCTTCATTGTTTTTTCTGAAACAGAAAAGGCCCACTCATAATCCCCTGTCCAGCCTGCAGGAGGAAACTCAGGACTTCTCAAGCACCTCAAACAGTGGATACACCTTGTGAGGTCAATCTCGTATATGTTTTTGTTAATCTTGAAGGCACCAGTAGGACAGATATTAACTACACTTCTTTTATCCTTCAGAAGTTCCAACCTTTCTGGTCGGCCTTGTGTGACCCCTGAAGCAGTCTCTGTTTTTTCAGGATATACTGTTGTTTTGACACCTGTTTCAAGTCCCTTTAATACCCACTTTGACATTCCTGCCTCCTATCTATCAGATTCTGCAATTGACAGCCCAAAGGTTGCAAGAATTATTGGAAAGTCTTGAAATGCAAATCCCTCTGCTGCCAGGTGAAAACCGTGCCAATTTGTAAATGACGGGGTTGTAAGACGGTAACGTATAACCCTGCCTCTGCTGTCAATCCTTACATAGTGAAAGGCTGCACCTGCTGGTGCTTCTACCCATCCAATAGCAGATCCCTCTGGATAGTCCTTTATAGGGATATAGATAGGTTCATCGGAAAGTCTCTCTATTGTCTGGGACATAATCATTACCGACTGAAATGCCTCCTGAAAGAATACACGAAGACGTGCATAGCCATCCCCTTCTGTTTCACAGGGAACGGAAAATTCTACATTTTCATACCCTTTATAGGGTAACGCCTTTCTGATGTCGTTGCACACACCAGATGCCCGCGCCACCGGACCAACCAGTCCATAATCAATAGCATCTTCGGTGCAGATTATTCCTACTTCTTCGAGCCTGTCAAGAAAGCTGCTCGAATATTGAAGCATCTTATAAAGCCTATCAAGTCTCTTCAAGATATTATCTGTTCTCTTTAAAAGTCCTGTACAGTCTTCTTTAGATAAATCCTTTGACAGTCCACCTGGTATGTTAAGTCCGAAGAGATAACGGTGTCCTGCAAATTCACAACTCAGCCGCAGTGCTTCTTCCTCAAGAATAGCTGCCTGGCTTGCTGCCACTGCAAGCCCTGTTGAATTGCAGATGGCTTCAATACATGAGATGTGATGACGAAACCGTTCAAACTCAGCAAACAAGATGCGGATCTGTACAGCCCTCTCAGGCACCTCAACCCCTGCTATAGATTCCACTGCATGGCAGAAGGCAAGACTGTGTGCAAAGGCAGAGGTTCCGGCGAATCTCTCAGCCAGAAGAACCACTTCCATGGGGTGTTTACCTTCAGCAATTTTTTCAACACCTCTGTATTTATAAAAGAACCTCGGGATTGACCTTACCACATCCTCGCCAACCGTTTCAAGGAGAAAATGGGCTGACTCTGAAATGCCTGAGAAGATAGGCCCTATGGGCATCATGAAGGCGCCAGGCTCCTGTAAAATTCTTCTTGGCTGCCACTCAGGTCGTGTCTCCTTGTGTGGATAGGGCATTTCAGGTCTGAATGTCCTTCTCATGGGATTTACTCCTTCAGGCCACTCCTCATGGAGAACAAAATCCCCAAGTACTGGATGACCCTCAAAGACGATGCCAAAGAGGTCCTCAGCCTCCCTCTCCTGCCAGTCAAGGGCATGAACAATACTGCTCATACTGGGGAAAGAGGGATTATCAATCTCCTGTCTCACCATCACATTGACAAGTATATGAATCCTGGACGAATAGAATACATATTGTATCAGCCATTCTTCATTGGACTCTTCCACTATCATTGTTGCAAAGCTAAGACCTATCCTTGAGACAAGCTGTTTACAAACAACAGGGAGAGCATCTACATTGCACTCAATAGAGCAAAGAAGATTTTCTGGTTCAATTGAAACAGTTACACTGTTGGTGAGAAGGTGTCGTATCCTTTCAGAGAGGTCATGCAGTTTTTTATAGATTTCGGTTTCCACTACCAAATCATTACCTCCCAAGAACTGACGCTGCATTTATTAGGAGATGTTCTAATTTCACAGGCACGTATATACCGAATAAAAGTACAGGTACAACAGCTATAACCAGGGAGAGAATGATAGACGGAGGTAACTGTACCGTTACTTTACTATTAGAGGGTCTGCCAAAAACCATGCTGTTTATATGAAACATGACTGCACAGAATGCAGTGATGATAAAGATAAGCAATAATGAGATAGGTATGTATCTGCCTGCCTCAATGCCTGCCTTTAATATGGAAAACTCGCTCAAAAACACAGCAAATGGTGGTGCTCCTGCAATAGCCAGCCCTCCAATCAGAAGTGATGCTCCTGTAAGAGGGGATGTCCTGATAAGACCTCTCACTGAGCCAATTTCACGGGTTTCTGCTATTATGAATAAGGCTCCTGCAGCAAAGAAACAAAGGGATTTTGTGATGGAATGTGCCAGTATCTGATAGGTAGCACCCATACGTGCAGAGGCAGTACCAATGCCAGCAGCCACCATGATTATGCCCATATGTTCAACTGTTGAAAATGCAAAGAGCCGTTTGTAATCCCTGACCTGTATCAGCAGGAAAGCTGCAACTGCCACAGATACCAGCCCTGCTGCTATAAACCAGTTGCCTGCATTTATGGACGGTGATGAGCCAAGTACGGGTATCAATCTCAGGATTACGTAAAGCACAGTTGTGGTTTCGATTCCAGAAAGCAATACACATACTGGTGAGGGTGCCTGACTATGTGCATCGGGTAGCCATGTATGAAGTGGCACAAGACCCACCTTTGTACCAAAGCCTACAAGTATGAATAAAAATGCGGTCTTCAGGAGAGAGGGTGCTATAGTATCCGAGCTATGAATAAGCCCTGTCCATGTAAAGGGCTCTGATGAGACCGCCCTCATACCCCAGTACAGGATAAGAATACCAATAAGAGCTAATGCAGCACCCATACAGGTAAGCACCACATACTTCCATGCAGCCTCAAGTGCATCAGTGGTGTTTTCAAAGCTTACAAGGAAAACCGAAAAGAGTGTTGTTAACTCCACAGCCACCCACACAAGAGCTATCTGTGAAAAGACAGGTACACATAGCATGGAAAATACAAAAAGAGCAAGTCTGTAATAATATCTGCGTTTCTTTCTCCACTGCCTTTGTGAAAGATGTTTTTCCATGTAGCCCCACGAAAATATTGAAGATACAAGGCTTACAAATCCTATCAGGAGGAGAAGAAGTGCACTGAGACCATCACATGATATCCAGCCATTGATTGCAGTGATTACAGAGCCATCTGAGGCTGAGATGGCAGTCTTAATACTTAACAGAAACACCAGAAGAGATGAAATGATGCTTACTCCTTCTGGCCACCTCTTGCCTAATGGCAGTACTGTAAGCAGTGATGCTATAATCGGTATTATCAGAATATAGATCAGTATCATAATTTTTCCACCTCTCTTAGATGATTCATCTCACCCACTGTAGTGATTCCGACCTTTTCATATATTTTCCTTGCCAGTAATCCCATAACTATTGCTATTATGAGTACATCAAAGGCAGCAGCCACCTCAGCTATTAGCGGCAGGTCCGGGGCAATAGATACTCCTGCGAAGAATGCCCCGTTTTCCATGGTGAGAATCCCTATGGTCTGGGCTACTGCTTCCTGTCTTACTATTATGGTATATGCACCAAGCAGCAGACATGCCAGCCCTATAGGCAGATTAACCTTGGATATTATAGGAGTTGTATTGGACAGAAGATGGTTTGCAATAAAATAGGATAGTATTGTAAGTAAGACAGCAATAAGAAGTGATGAAGGGATGTCCACTAATTGTGATATTTCGCGTCGAGCAGTAACCTCATTGCCAACCATTCGTTTAAGTAAATAAGGAATAAGCAGGGGTTTTACCATCAATGTCAGGGCAGCTACTGCAAAGAGGTGTATTGACATGTGGATATATCCTAAAAGGAATGCAGATATGGATAGAAAGATGGACTGCAGGATGAACATTTTCAGGATGCCGAGCACCTGACGCATGGCAACAATACCAAAGGTGCAGAGCAGGAATAGTCCTCCTGTAAGGGCATTAAGTTGTGTCAATGTAGCAGTTGTCATCTTTCCTCCTGTTTAAAAAAAGTACATTATCATAGCAGCTACAGAAGTAATAAATGCAGCTCCCAGGAACTCAGTGATACGAAAAAGTCTTAGTTTTGCAAGGGACGACTCGATGATCACCAGCACTATTACAAAGGCAAGTATTTTAATCAGAACGAGAGGTACAGCAAGAAGCACTGCCCCTATGTTGTTTTCAGATGCAAGTCCCCATGGCGTAACAAGTACATTGAGGAATATGCAAAGTAAAACAAAGAACTTCATACAGCCACCCCACTTCATGAGGGCTGCCCCGCGGCCTGAATACTCGAGACCCTTTGATTCGTCTATCATTGCAAGTTCAAAGTGGCCTGAAGGGTTGTCCACAGGTATACGACCTGTTTCGGCAATAATTAGCATAATGAATGCAAGCATTACCAGTATATGGGAGGGTTCAAAGAAGTTTGACAGAGGTGTTACCCATGCCTTCTGAACTATATATGGTATGGTAGAGCCAGCTACAAAGGAGACAGTAAAGAAGACTATCATGAAAACAGGTTCGGCAAGGAAGCCCACCATACGTGTACGGCTTGCACCTATTGGACCATAAGGATTACCTGTATCAACTGCTGCAAGGGTTGCAAAAAACCCTCCGAGTGCCAGTATAAAGCCACCACCAAGCATGTCACCCATGAAAGCAAAAAACAGGGGATAATCAGTAAGCACAGGGATGAGTAATGTTACAAAAATGGGTGTAATAAAGACCAGATATGGCGTAATTCGAAATATCCATGAGCAGTGTTCAGAGACTACCTCATCCTTATGGAAGAGTTTATATATATCTCTGTAAGGCTGAAGAATACTCGGTCCCTTTCTTGACTGTATCCACTCCTTCATCCTGTCATTTACACCTTTGACAAGAGGAGAAAGAGACATGACCACAATTACCTGAATAATGTTGAAAATTATTTTGTTTGTCATTGTTTGCCACCTTTAATATAGAGGTGTTTAGCGTGCAGGTGCTGACGTTTTCCATTACAGAGGCAGGCTCTGCAACATCTAACGAAATAAAGAAAGGAAGAATTTAGCGAATGAGAAATGTCAGGTTGTTGATTTTCTGAAGATTGTGTGAATTGAAATGTATGAATATAAATATGGCGACTTCTGTCCACCTTTTTCTCCTTTCAGTCATTCTTTGTTTTCTTCTTCCCGTGAAAGGGCAGAAAAGAATAACATCCAGGAGTCATTAGCCGAATGGGAGAGCCATCGGCGGTTAGAGGCGGACTCCATCGCCTTTTGTTAAGGTATTTTAATCTAAACAATTCAAAAAGTCAATTTAAATTTTTAAATCTTTTATTAAATATTAAAATCATCATCAGAATAGTGGGTGTACTTGATCACATCCACATCTGACAGTACCACGATTCCCTGCTGTACCATATCATCAAGCACAGGTAGTATCTCTTTTATCTTCTCCTCGGTGTCAATCACGGTTATCAATACAGGAAACTCCCCTTTCCTGGTAAGGAACTTCATCTTCCTGAATCTCCTGTGGGGCCCGTAGCCAGCTATTGCCTTATATACAGTTGCGCCTGCTACATCCATCATGATGAATCTCTTGACAATAGCCTCATAGAGGGGTTCACCCTCCCATTTCAGGTCCTCTCTTACTATTACCCTGAGCATCTTTGCCTTGCCCTGAAGCTTCATCCTCTTTGACTCCTCCTTTTCTTCTTCCAGCTCTTTTCCTCTGCAACACTTTATAACATTTGTGTCGCTTACCTCTATAAGGCCCTTCTCAACCACCTGGTACACATCAGGCAGTACCCTGTTTATCATCTCCTCTGAATCAATGGCCTCTACCTTAATGGGCATCTTTTCTGAGAGTGTCAGCATCTTCTGGGTATGATAAACCCCATCGCTTCCGTATCCTGCTACACCCCGGAAAACACTGACACCAGCAATCTTCTTCTTGTAGAATATATCAATAAGTACCTCATAGACAGGCTTTTTTCCGTACCTGTCTGATTCGTCTACATAAATGGTAAGTTTTTTTGCCGGTCCTTTTTTTACCATAATTTATATGCTCCTTGCCAGGATTTCGCCAGCTTTGAGGGCAATAAAACCGACAAACAGGCTCAAAGCCACATTCATTGCAGCTATAAACCATTCGCCATCCCTAAGAAGCGTACCTGTTTCATATTCAAAGGTTGAGAAGGTTGTAAAAGAACCTACAAACCCGATTATGAGAAATACTCTCCAGCGATACGAAACCAGTAATTTGTCGGTTAAGAGTGTCATAAGAAGACCGATGATAAAACATCCAAGGACATTGACCGTAAAAGTTCCAAGAGGAAAGCTTCTGCCGAATCTCTGGCCAACCCATGCACTTAATAGATACCTTGATATTGCACCAAGGAAGCCACCTGCACCTATGAAAAGCAGATTGAACATGAGTCACTCCCTCTTGGATATAGAATCTGTATAAAGAGTTATATTCAGAGCTAAACCTAAAAATCTTACCATAAATAAATGTTTATTGTCTATTATTGTGGTCGTCCCAAAACCTGCGATAGAAAAAGGTCATTTACAGGAGCAGGATTTTACTCCAAAATATATCATCCATAATCTGGAGGGCTCCTGTATTATGGTATAATTAATAAAATTTTTAACAATTTTTGTATTTCCCAATTCAGCAGTAGCAAAAGAACAGATGAACTCTGAATAAATACCATTGCTGGATTTGGGCACTAATTTGAACCTTACAAAATGATAAGGATTATAAAAAAGATAATTTCACAAAGGGGTGAACTTACGCCTCACCTGATCCGTCCCTTTCATCAGTTCTTCAAGAAAGAGGCTTCCAGTAGTATTATTCTAATCATAACAACTGCAATTGCTCTGTTCTGGGCTAATGCACCGTTTGGAGAATCCTACAATCACTTCTGGGAAACACCACTAAGTATCAGGCTTGGTGATCTGGGTATAACCTTGAGTCTCAGGGAATGGATAAATGAGGGGCTCATGTCTATATTCTTTTTCATTGTGGGACTGGAGATAAAAAGAGAAGTGCTTGTGGGAGAGTTATCTTCAGTAAAAAAGGCATTGTTGCCTGTAGGTGCTGCCATAGGAGGGATTGTTGTTCCTGCTTCTATCTACTTTTTGATAAACCTTGGCAGTGAGACTACAGCAGGCTGGGCGATTCCCATGGCCACGGATATTGCCTTTGCCCTTGGTGTGCTCTATATACTTGGACAGAGGGTTCCTGCAGGTCTCAGGGTCTTTTTATCTGCCTTTGCAATCGCAGATGATATAGGTGCGGTACTGGTAATTGCACTTTTCTATACCAAAGAAATATCAATTCAGTATATTTTTGTTAGTTTGCTGATTATAGTAGTCCTTGCTGTGGCAAGCTATTTGTGGATAA
>JAADHP010000043.1:0-2167 GCA_013151785.1 Nitrospirota bacterium
ACAGGGAAAATATACGTACCTTTGTCTATTATGTGGAAAATGGCGAGGCCAAAAAACTTGCTGAAATATTAAAGAGCATATACGTAAAAAAAGAGGGCACCAGAAGAGTCCCCGCACCGATTCGAACTGTTGTACCGCGAAGAAGAACAGCCACACTCCAGAGACAACCAGCAACCACAACAGTTGTAGGTGGGTTGCCAGGAGAGATAGCAGGCGAAATCAGTATTACAGCATATGAGGATATCAATGCAATAATAATAAAAACAAGTCCAAGGAACTATCTGGCAATCCTGGAGACCTTGAAGAAACTGGATATACCTCCAAAGCAGGTGCTGATCGAGGTGCTTATTGCAGAGGTAACCCTTGACAGAACAACACAATATGGAATAGAATGGCTTTTAAAGGGTTCTACCAATAATGCAACAATCCTTGGCGGCTTTGCCTCAAGCCCTGGTAATTTCCTTGGTAATGTAAGCGAGGAAGGTAAGGTGAGTGATCTTAGTTTTTCACCACTGGTACAATCAGGTGCCTTTGTTAATGTGCTTGATCCCACCAAATTCAACACATTCCTTTCACTGTCTGCTTCAAGGGGGAGGCTGAATGTACTGGCAAGTCCCCATATCCTTGCTGTAGACAACAAAGAGGCCACCATTGAGATAGGAGATGATATCCCTATAGCCACAGGGCTTACACAGCAGCCAGCTACGGGTACAGGTGCTACTACACTTGTTTCAACAGGCCAGATACAATATAGAACCGCTGGTGTCATTCTGAATGTTACACCCCATATCAGTGAAAAGAATAAGGTTACCCTGAAGATCAGGCAGGAATTCAGCAGCCCGGGAGGTTCTGAGAAGGTAGCAGGCCAGGACTTTCCTAAATTCATAAAACGTACCGCCAATACCACTGCCATAGTGCAATCCGGACACACACTGGTGCTGGGGGGTCTGATCTCTGACAAGAAAAACAGAAGCAGAACAGGCATTCCCATTTTAAGTGATATTCCCATATTTGGTGCACTCTTCAGTACAACCACTGAGGAGGATGTGAAGACAGAGCTTCTGCTCATGGTAACACCCTATGTTATTTCAGGACAGGAAGAGGCAGACATGCTGACCCGACAATTCCAGGACAGGGTCAAGGTGATCAAAGAAAAGATAAGGAAGGCAAGACAGAAGGAACAAAAGCAGCCGAAGGACTAACACTCAAGGAAGGGAGGTGAGTCATTGTGAAGATTCCCTTTTTAAAAGGAATTGCCCTTTATCTTGTCCTTGCCATGTCAGTGCTGTCAGTAGTGCCAAGGGTGGATGCTGCCATGGTTGAATCAGGATTCCTGAACCTCAACCAGCAACGTCATGAAGATTTAGACAGGATTCAGCGGTTTCTGGAGTCGAAGATAGTTTCCGAGAGATTGAAGACCCTTGGATATGATCAGAATGAGATCAGGCAGAAACTGTCCCAGCTCAGCAATGAGGAACTCCATCAGTTTGCATCCTCAGTAGAACAGCTCAGAACTGCAGGAGATGGTCTTGGGGTGGTGGTAACACTGCTTGTAATAGCCATACTTGTGGTACTGTTACTGCAACTTACAGGACACAGGGTAGTAGTAGTTGAAGATTAGGATTATTTTAAGCATAATAATTGTTGTTTTACTTATATCATGTGCAATGCATCCAGGAGGGGGTAGCATGGATACCTCCTTCCTGGATGGAAGAGAAGGGAAACATTTGGATGTTCCCTTTTTTCCACAGAAGCAGTATTACTGTGGCCCTGCCTCACTTGCAGGGGTTTTGAACTACTGGAACATAAGTGTAACCCCTGATGAGATAGCAGAGTCGCTATCAACAGAAAAGCACAGAGGTACACTGAGCCTTGACCTGTATCTTTATGCAAAGAGAAAGGGGTTGAGGATACACCTCTTAAAGAGGGGCTTTGAGGAACTCCTTTATTACCTTGACAGAGGTTTTCCCGTTATTGTAATGGTTGATCTGGGAATAGGTCCTGTTCAGAAGAATCACTTTATGGTAGTGGTGGGGTATAATCGTAAAGGTATCTTTGCAAACTCACAGGATGAAAGGGACAGGTTTTTCAGCTTTGAAGAGATGTACAAAATATGGAAGAGAACAGACTACTGGGGGCTGGTGGTATCGCCATAAGCTGATGGTTC
>JAADHP010000043.1:2182-3417 GCA_013151785.1 Nitrospirota bacterium
ATTAATCTCGTAACTGCCTGTTCTACTGCAAAGATTGTTGTGCTGGATGATCCCCTTACCCCGGAGGAGCATATAAATCTTGGTGTTATAAATGAAAAAAATGGTAACTACAACGAGGCATTGAAACAGTATGAGATAGCATCCAGTGACCTTAACATTGCTTTCTTTTATATGGGAAATGTCTGTTTCAGGATGAAGGATTACAGGTGTGCAGAAAAAAACTATAAGAGGGCTATTAAAGAAATGCCTGATAATGCCGATGCAATGAACAACCTTGCCTGGTTGTATTATACTATGGGGAAGAATTTAGATGTTGCACGGAAACTTGTTGAGAAGGCTATTGAGATTAATCCGGCGAAAAGAGATACCTATATGGATACACTTATTAAGATACAAAGTCTCCAGGGTAAGAATCGAACAGGGGCTGATTCTGAGCAATAGGAATCAAGTTAATGAAAAAGGGCTTGATACATATTTATACTGGAGAAGGTAAGGGTAAGACCACAGCAGCAGTGGGTCTGGCTGTAAGGGCTAAAAGCAGGGGGCTGAGAGTGCTTTTCGCTCAATTCATGAAAACCAGAGAGAATGGTGGTGAGACTGTACTCCTTGACAGACTCTCCATTACAGTTAAGCTCTACAGTGAGATAAAGTCTCCGCTGTTCTATCCTGATGTTGATATAGAAAGTATGAAGGAGAAGACCCTTGAACGTCTCAATGAGCTTATACTTATGGCCAGAGACTATGATGTCATCATAATTGATGAGTTTAACAACCTTGTAAGAAGTGGCATAATGTCAGAGGAAGAAGCTATTGATTTCATAGACAGATTCCCTGAAGATAAAGAACTGGTCTTAACAGGCAGAGGTGCCACAGAGGGTATGATAAGAAAGGCTGACTATGTTACCTATATGAAAGGTATAAAGCATCCCCATAATAAAGGTGAGCCAGCAAGGGAGGGGATTGAATTCTGAAAGTTTTCATTCCTGTTCTGACTCTGATTCAGTATTGATTCAGGGTTACCGCTGTCCAAAAAGATTCTATGAAGAAGAAAGGCAGGGTGCCGAAGAAAAATAAGGCCCACACCTTTGTTTACAGTAAGCAGTGAGCAGTAAGAATGCTTCCGGAAAAATCGCAGATTTTCCCGGGCCGAGAGGTGGTTCATCATCCCATTGATGCAATAGGATTTTAAATTATAAAAGACACAGCATTTTCAGCCTTAAGGTGATACACAAGGT
>JAADHP010000256.1 GCA_013151785.1 Nitrospirota bacterium
CTGATCTCATCGCCTTCTCTGAGCAAGGACATCTCTGTGGTGGTCTTACCCACTGCCATAACTACAAGGCTTATGGTTCCTTCATCAGGATTGATATCGGCAAGACTAAGGGGGATGCGTTCACCATGCTCATGAATCCTTACCATGACAAACTGACCTGGCTGGGCCTTTGATGAAATCAGGGGAGCGTCAATCTTGTAATAGAAAACATCTGGTTTTCTTAAAAGTTTTTTCTTCAGTATTCTGGGCATAACTATTCCCTGCCTATATGCTTATCGTCCTTTTCTGACAATTCCTTGAATCATGTTGCTATTAAACCAGATTTAGCAATAAACTGCATAGCAGTGCTTTCACCCCAAATTGCCCCTTGACCCCTTTGTCAGGCAATGGATATAGCCTTTTCACTTCATTCTCGACGGACATCCCTGTCCGTCTCCGAGGTGAAAATCAGGTTCACCCTCCTGGTGAACCTTTATTTGATTTTCAAAACCCGTTCATTCAAAGGCTATACCCATTGCCTGTTATTTTACAATCATCTGTCTCCTATCAGAAATTTACGGTTTTCAACAATTTCTCCTTATCCTTACAACTGGATGGGAGATTAATATAACCCTGACAATATAAACATCGTTACATTTCTACCCACCTGAAAACAAAAAAATATGATCGTGAACCTCTGCAAGATTACCTATAATAACACGTTCTTTCATAATAACATAATAAACATATAGAGAAAGCAACTTTTGCTTATAAATTTATAAGCATTTTTTATGCCTAAAATCGCAGGTATACTTCAAAATATAATCTCGGGATGTCGCAATATCAGATAAAGGCACCTGCAGGTGTCTGAACCTTCAGAATCAGATTGAACAGGAAATAGAGAATACCCATGAAAATACATGACACCACTATCTTTACAGATAGATCCTTCAAGAGTGTATCCTTTGACCTCCTAAAAAGAAAAGGGAACACTGCATAGAAAAGGAACGAACTGAGATAGAATCCAATCCGATTTAAAGAATAAAAATAGACTACTGTATATAGAAACAACAGAACTACCTTTGATATAGGGATATCTATTCCAGTGGCATCTAATTTTTTATTAGACACCATTGAGACCAATACCTGCACGAGCAGCAAAGATGCGAGACCTGCCATGATTATCAATGTAGCAGATGGAAAGATGGCAGACAGCGGATCCTTTACCTTCAGGGCAAACTTGTAAATAGCGAGCGAGCCCGAGATAACAAGAATTGCTACTATTAAATCGTACCTGTTAATCACCTTTTTCCTGCCCTTATCCTTAAGAGTGCCCATGACACCAAAAAGTATTGAAACTACACACAATATGATAATAGTAATATTTATCCAGCCTGTAAAGAAGTACTTCAGGAATCCCTCGCCCGCACTTGCTATCAGCATACCTTTCAAGAAGCTATTCTCTGCTATGCCACCTAAGATAAGTCCCATCACAACAGGTGCAGGAGAAAACCCAAACTTACTCGCAATATACATTACAATGCCAACGCTGAACATTATTATTACATCATTAAAGGAGTTGTTCACACTGTAAGTGCCGAATACTGCAAGCACAATAATCGAGGCAGCCATATACAGATCAGGCACCCTCATCACCCAGTAGGAATATCGGGAAAGTATTATGCCGAATACAAGCATCAAAAGCTGTGCCAGTAGCAAGGAACCAATAAAAGTATTTACCAGGTGACCATGCAGGAGAAATAGATTTGGACCAGGAAAAATCCCGTGTATAAGAAGCCCTCCAAGAAGCACCGCAGCTGTTGGACTGCCAGGTATGCTCAGGGTTAACAGAGGAACCAGCGAAGGCCCGACCATAGCGTTATTAGCAGACTCTGCAGCAACAACACCATCTGGAATCCCTGTTCCATACTTCTCTGGATGCCTTGAAAACTTTTTTGCCTGATCATAGGCAACTATACCTGCCACCTGTCCCCCTACGCCTGGAATCAATCCAATAATAGTACCCACAATTGAGCCTATGCCAAGAACCCTGACCATCTTCAGGGTTCTCAGGAAGGTCCTGAAAAAGATTCCTTTCTCAGGTTGAAATTTTATTATTGTACGTTGTGTTCCATACCACTCGATTAATGTGAAAACCTGGGGGATGGCAAACAATCCGATCAATGCCGGCACTATATGAATTCCACCTGTGAGCACTTCATGAAAAACAAAACGGAACTCTCCAGTAGTAGGGTTTGCCCCTATGGTGCTCAACCATACACCAAAGGCTCCTGCAATAAGAGACTTGATAATGCTACCAGAACCAAGCCCTGCAACAACAGTGAGGCCAAGGATGGATATCCAGAAGATCTCTGTTGATTGAAACTTCAGTGCAACCTCAGACAGTGGCAGGGTCAGGAATATCATTATCATCATCCCGAACACTCCACCGATAAAGGAGCTGATAAAACACATATACAGCGTGGATTGTGCCTTGCCAGACCTGGCAAGGGGATATCCATCAAGCAGGGTGGCAATATTAGCCGGTGCTCCAGGAACGTTTATAAGGATTGCAGATATTGCACCACCTGCTACCGAGGCTGCATATACTGCACCCAGTAGTATTAATCCTGTAGTAGGATCCATATAAAAGGTAAAGGGCACAAGGAGGGCCACTGCAAGTGTGGGGCTCACACCTGGTAAGGCACCAAGAATAATACCACCAAACACACCTGTCAACAATACAAGCATGTTGTTGAAGGTAAATATATCAGGTATGATACCTATGACACCTGTAAGACCTTCTAACACAAATTACCCTCTTCTGTTGTAGATTCATAAACAGGTCAGGGGACACAAAACTCCCCTGACCTGTAATAGAGCCTTATTTAGACAGGATCTCTTTGAATACCTTCTGCAGTTCTTTCTCTGTCCTGCTCCACATCTCTTTTGTCTCTTCACGGGTCAGAACCATCATGCCTGACCCACCATCCTTCATCCTCTTCTGCACCTTCTTGTCCTTGAACATCTTCACAAAGGCATCTGACAGTTTCTTTATTATCTCAGGAGGGGTTCCTTTGGGAGCTGCAATTCCTCTTCTGTTATTACTGGTATCATCAACATTAAATCCAAGCTCCTGGAAGGTCTTTACATCAGGGATAAAGGGGTTCCTTTTGATGTCAGCAACAGCAAGAATCTTCAGTCTGTCTCTGGACCTATATGCATCTGAGGTATTGTTAAAACCTGCCATCACCTCACCACTTATAACTGCCAGCAAAGCAGGCACACCACCTTTGTAAGGGATATATTTCGCCTTTATACCTGCTGCCTTCTCCAACTGTAGCAGGGCGATATGGTGGCCTACAAACCGTCCAGCACCTGAAAATGTAACCTTACCTGGATTCTTTTTTGCATAATCCACAAGATCCTGCACAGAGTTGAAGGGACTGTTCTTGGGTACAACAAGCACAGCAGGGTCAGTACCCCAGTTTGCTATGGGTTCCATGTTGTTGATATTGTATTTTGCCTTGTCTGGATAAACGATTGACTGTGCAATAAAGTGTGGCACATTGTAGGCAACCAGTTCATAGCCATCTTTTGAGGCCGATGTGACAAACCAGTTCCATCCAACCATGCCTCCTCCACCAGGCTTGTTTATAATCACAATGGGCTGCCCAAGATAGGTCTGCGCCTTCATGGTGACTATTCGTGCCTGGAAATCTGTAGCACCACCTGGTGAGTAAGAAACAATCAGTTTTATGGGTTTATCAGGATACTCTCCAGCTATTACAGTGCTCCCCAGTAAAAACAGGCAGGCTACCGCCAGTACTATTGCTTTTAAATATAGACCCTTCCACCTCATAAATACCTCCTTTTTGTTACCCCTTTAAAAGGGGAATCAATTGCTCCAAACCCAGTAATACTGGATTTTCGTTGAAGATGAATGATTATCTCTTGCACCGCTCTTCTTCCCTCAGGACACGTCTTAATATCTTTCCAGCAGGTGATAGAGGTAGTTCTTCACGAAATTCGATAATTCGAGGAACCTTGTATGCAGACAGATGTCTTTTACAGTAATTAATAATATCCTCTGCATTCAGGGAGCCCTTTGCCTCATCAGTGGGAACAATAAAGGCCTTGACATTTTCTCCTCTGTAGGTGTCTGGTATACCTATTACAGCGCATAATTTTACCCCTGGATACTTGTAAAGAACTTCTTCCACCTCTCGTGGCCAGACTTTGAACCCCGACGCATTTATAAAGTCCTTCAGCCTGTCCACAACATACAGGTATCCTTCGGCATCCATTCTGACCACATCCCCTGTGCGGAACCAGCCATCCTGAATCGCCTCAGCCGTGGCCTCTGGATTGTCAAGATAACCCTTCATAACCTGAGGACCCCTGATAAGGAGTTCTCCTTCCTCTCCAACAGATACATCCTGACCTGTCTGGATATCAACAATCCTGATATCCGTGTCTGGCAGAGGAATGCCAATTGAACCTGCCTTGGGCCTTTCTATGGGATTAGCCACTGCAAGAGGACTGGTCTCTGTCAGACCATATGCCTCTACAAGCACCTCCTTACCTGCCAGGGCATCAAAGGCCTTTTTTATCTGTACAGGAAGAGGAGCAGCACCTGTTCTGCATGCCTTGAGGGATGAGTAATCGCATCTGCAGGCATCCTTGTCATTAAGCAAGGCAGCAAAGAGTGTATGCACTCCAAATAATCTGGTGGCCCTGTATTTCTCCACGATCTTTCCTATAACCGGTGGATTGGCACGTTGTAGTACCAGCAGGGTTGCTCCTGCATAAAGCGGCACGTTCATTACACCTGTCATGCCACCGCTGTGTGACATGGGAATTACACAAACACATCTTTCCTCACAGGGCTCAAAGGCATACCACGTAGCAAACTGGATGGTATTAACTACAATATTTCTATGGGTGAGCATGGCTCCCTTTGGCTCTCCTGTTGTACCACCAGTGTAAAGAATAACTGCTACATCCTCTGCAGGGTCTATCTCGGGAAGGGATATTTCTTTATCTTTATTAATGAGTTCCTCAAAACATAATACGTCGCCATACGATTTCTTTTCCGCAGAAGACTGCAGGGTTGCAACTATTATCTTTAGATTAAATCCTGTAGATGCCTTTTTAACCTCTTCAATTGATTTCTCACTGGCAACAACTGCTTTTACTTTTGAATTCTTGAATGTCTTATGCAATTCCTCACATCTGGCCATGGCATTGTTTGGTACAACCGTGCCACCTGCCATTATAACCCCATAATAACTGATAATATAAGCAGGGCTGTTTGGTAATACCGTGGCTACCCGATCTCCCTTTTTTATTCCCAGTTCCCTCAGGCTTGCTGACAGGGCGAGGGCATTATCAAACAACTCTCGATAGGTCAGACGTTGTAATACCTCCATGTTCTCATAATCCAGAAACAGTACTGCCTCTTTATCAGCAAAAGAGTCAAGGTTTCTTTCCAGTATCCACCATGCCGGTACCAGAGGATATTCGATAGATCTGGGCACATGGGCAGGCCAGAATTTGTACCACGGCCTTTCTTCCTGATGAAAAGAGTTACATTGCATGTATATTTACCTCCCCGTAGTTGTTGAACCTGCAAACTACCCCTTGCCATTAAAAAGGGAATACCCTATCTCAAAGGCCCTTTTGTTTTCCTCATGAAACCTTGGTATAACGTGCAGAATACTTTCAAGCACTGTGTCTCGATCCAGAACATCAAGGTGCCTGGAGATGGCACCAAGCATTATGGTGTTTGCAAATACAGGACGTCCAAAGTTCTGCACTGAGAGATCCTTGGCAGGCACAGGCCGCTGTCTGCATGTAAGGGCATCATCGATCTCAACCACAAAGGCAGGATCGTATAATATAATGCCCTGGGTAACAAGATGTTTAAAGGAATTATATGCAGCAAGGGACAAAGCAGCAAAGATATCAGGATTCTCCACAATAGGACTGTCAATAGGCTCCTTTGAGATAACAACCTGGCTTCTTACATACCCGCCCCTCATCTCTGTACCATGACTCTTCAACATGGTAACACGGTATCCTTCCTTAACCGCAGCCTCCCCTATAATCTGGCCAAGCCTCACCACACCCTGTCCGCCAAATCCGCTTGCAAGAATTTCGGTCCTGACTTTCATGCTGCTATTGACCTCCTTATCCTCTCGATATTTTTCCGTATGGTTTCGGAAAACTCGGGCCTTGAATTACTGGCATCATAATAAATCCCTGTAGCCCATAGAGTGTCCTCCTTTTCTTCACCCAGGGGAGCAGCCTTGCTCTCAATCCATTTATATATTTTCAATGGACTTCTTGTGCCAAGCTCTCTACTTCCGAAGTTGGTAGGACAGGGATAGACAATATGGATTAAAGAAAATCCCCTGTTTTGTATCCCCTTTTTGATGCTTTCCACTACACGATACCCATCCATGGATACATGACGGGCCAGGAAGGTAGCACCTGCATACCTCAATATATTCAGTACATCCATCCCTTCACTCATCAGATTCTGTTCAAACATTCCATAGGGACTGCTGTCGGTTTTACTCCCGTAAGGTGTGGTCCAGCCGTACTGTCCGCCCGTGGACATGTAACCCAGGTTATCATTCACTATCACAGTAAGATCAGCATTACAGCGTGCAGCATGTATCAGGTGCAATAATCCTATACCAAAGGCATCTCCATCACCTACGGTAAGTATGATTTTCTTCTCCGGTGGCAGAGCAAGCCTCAATCCCCTTGCTATGGCATATACCCTTCCGTGGGTACCGGCAAATCCATCTCCCTTCCATGTACCAAAGGTCTGACGGCCTGCACACCCAATGGAGGTGCCCCATACCACATCCTCCACTTCGAGGCCGAGTTCATAAATAGCCTGTACAGTTGCCTTGTGGTTTATACCCAGGCCACAACCCGAACAGGCTGTGCTGGGAATCTTTCTTGGTCTTAAATACTTCTTAGCCAGATAGTCCATATTACCACTCCTCCAGCTGCCAGCCTTTTCGAGCAAGAGGCTGGCCCTTTAGAATTTTCTGGAATATTTCGATTAAATCATTCACTGTGGGCAACTCCCCGCAACATCCTGTAAAATGCACCTCCGAATCCTTACCAGCAGCACGTTGAACTTCTCGTACCAACTGTCCATCCCAGTTCAGTTCCACTACAAGGTATTTGTTCCTTTTCTGGAAATGTTCATCAGGAAAGGGCCACAGATTGATCAAACGGAGAGCACCTACCTTCAGACCTTCCTGCCGAGCCTTGGCTACTGCTGTATTAACCACCCGTGAAGGCGTACCATATGATACAACGATTAAATCAGGGTCATCATCCATGAATTTTTTCTCATACAGGTGGTTAAAGAGGTCTCTATGATTACGGATCTTATAAATCAGACGATGAGCATGCTTATGGTGTGCCTCAACCTCTTCAATATCATAACCTTCCTCTGTGGGTGTCCAGTCAGAACATAATGCACCTGTGTTGTGACCCAGCACAACAGGGGGAATATCTATCTCATCTGTGGGTGGATAAAAGTTGGGTCCCCTGTTTATCTTCCTTGGCCATATCCTGAACCCCATCTCTTTCATTTCATCCTCATTCTCAGGCACACTGATGTCTTCAAAACCATCGGTAATCAGCTGATCTGCAAGCACTGTAACAGGGGTTCTGAATCGCTCTGCCAGATAAAATGCCTCCACTGTTATGGCCATGGCTTCCTGTGCAGAGTTGGGTGCCAGGACAATTGTTTCATAATTACCCCCCTGTGTAGGATACCTGGTCAGATAAAACTCACCCTGACCAGGTGCACCTGTAATACCGCTCACAGGCCCTACACGGCCAGAATTCAGGATAACCAGGGGAATCTCACAACCAATTGCCCAACCATAAGGGTCAGCATAGAGTATATATCCAGGGCCTGATGTTGCTGTCATTGCCTTGTATCCACCCAGGGATGCCCCTATACAGAGATGAAGAGCTGCACATTCATCCTCACCCTGCAGATATATGCCTCCCACCTGTGGCAGCCTTCGTGACATGGCCTCAGCGATCTCGGTTGCTGGAGTAATGGGATAACCGGCAAAAAAGCGACAGCCTGCGAGAATTGCACCCTCAGTAATAGCAAAATTCCCTGTTTCAAGATATCTCTTCATACCTTTTCTCCTTCAGCCACTTTTATTTCTATACAAAAGTCAGGACAGTTATAGAAACACTTTTTACAGCCCACACAGTTCTGCGGATTCCTGACCTCAACAGGCCGGTAGCCCTTTGCATTGAAACGACTTCCCTGTACAAAAACATCCATCTCACAGACACTTATGCAGTATCCACATTCCTTACAGGCATCAAAATCAACCTCCACATTGAAATGCCTGTAATCACACCATAAACATCTGTCTGATTCCTTTCTTGCAAGATAGGGATTAAGCGTCTTCTCTACTATATCAAAGTTGTTTATCCTCACTCCCACTGGAGTGTTTGGTATCTCCACCCTTGGCGAAGATACCTCTGGATAGAAGCTCATGTTAAGATCTGTCTCTTCCGGAACGAGCCTCAGTGCTATATCTCCGTCACCTCCAAGGTAACTGTCAATAAATGATGCTGCACGTTTTCCATGGCCAATTGCCTCTATAATCGAGGCAGGTCCCAAAACAACATCGCCTCCAGCAAAAACACCTTCCATATCTGTTGCAAGATTAAAGGGGTCCACATTAATGCGGCCATTACCTTTCCGAGAAATACCAAAGTCATCCTGCAGAACCACCTCCTGTCCAATCGCCGAGATTACGGTATCAAAGAGTTCACTATAGTCAAAACCATATTTACAGACCGGCTTGGGCCTTCCACTTTCATCGGGCGGTCCCAGTTCCATACAATCAAAGGTTACCTTCAGGGCATCACCCTGTTGCTCAATTGCTGATGGAGCAGAGAGGAAAACAATCTTAACCCCCTCTTCAATGGCTGCATCAATTTCATCCGGATAGGCGGGCATCTCATTCCTTGTTCGTCTGTAAAATATTTTGACCTCCTTCGCTCCCATCCGAACCGCAGTACGTGCAGCATCGATAGCTGCGTTTCCACCACCGATCACGCAAACTCTTTCTCCTACCTGAATTGCCTTACCAGATTTGACTGACTCCAGAAACTCTATAGCACCAATCACTCCACTCAGGCTATCACCAGGAATGCCAAGAGAGGCACTTTTTTGTGCTCCACAGGCGATATAAACGGCATGATAACCTAATTTCTTTAGCTCCTCAATGGATTCAACCCTTGAGTTTGTCAGGATATTGACCCCGGCATCTGTAATCTCTTTTATCTCTGCCCTTACAATCTCGCTGGGAAGCCGATATTCTGGAATTGCCCATCGCATCATTCCGCCCGGTTCAGGTCTGCTTTCAAAGACGGTTACCTCGTGACCCTTTAATGCGAGCAGATAACCTGCCGTTAACCCACTGGGGCCTGCCCCTATAATGGCCACCCTTTTGCCAGAGGAAGGATTCTTTTTAATGCCTTCCTTCCATTGCGTGCCTCCCTTTTCAGCTACAAATCTCTTCAATGCCCTGATTGCTATAGGTTCGTCAAACTGCCCCTTTCCACACCTGGCTTCACAGGGCGCAAAACATGCATACCCGCAGATGGATGGAAAGGGAATTGCTTCACGAATTACAGCCAGGGATTCATCGAATTTGCCATTTGCTATGGCCCTTATATATCTTGGAACATCTATTCCTCCTGGACAGTACTTCTGACAGGGAGCAACCTTACGAGA
Source organism: Nitrospirota bacterium (assembly GCA_013151785.1). Classification (GTDB taxonomy): domain Bacteria; phylum Nitrospirota; class Thermodesulfovibrionia; order Thermodesulfovibrionales; family JdFR-85; genus JAADHP01. Next base: position 9,785 of record JAADHP010000256.1, read on the forward strand.
CAATTTCAAACAGTCCATGGTTTGCATATCAGGTATCCTCCGATTGATTTGTTTATTTTAAATCCATCTGTAAGAATAATAAAGAATAGCTGAAAGTAGTGGTATGGTAGAGTCTGAAGGGTTTTGAATTTTGCATAAGATTTGCCGTGAGGGCAAATCGCAAAATTCCCTCGGAAGTAGCCATGGATGGCTACTGAGAATGATGTGTAAGACTCTATCATATCACTACCATAACTTTATCATTAGATTTGGGTTTATTTTAATCTCATAGTACAGCAAATACTGTACCATCACCTGTAATTTCATGGATTTATATTCATCAGATACCACCATCGAAGGAAGTGCCATGCATAAGATGCCTTTCATTATTAACCTTAAGGAGATTTATCATAAAAAAATAACACATGGAAAATTGCAGGTAAGAGTGGTAAAAATTAAGTTAAAAGTGTCTGAGGTGTTGTCTATTTTTCAGACATGTCTTGTTTTCATACAGACAGTGTTGTTATAATTAATACAGTTATAACAATAGTGTCCAAAAAGATTCTATAAGTAAAGATGAAAGGCAGGGTGCCGAAGAAAAATAATGCCCACACCTTTGTCACAGTAAGCAGTGAGCGGTGGATGAGTTAATGGGTAAATGAGTAAGATGGGTGGATGGGTTAAAAGGTCAGTAAGCGGTAAGCAGGCAGGAGTAAGAAGGGGGCAACAGGTGGTGAAGAAGGCCATGTAGCAATACCGACAGTGA
>JAADHP010000177.1 GCA_013151785.1 Nitrospirota bacterium
GACAGATTCTCGGCTTTGTTGATATAACCCTGCCCCGTTCCGGACTCATCGACGGAAAAAAGGTGTCCAGTTTTATACGAGGACATGTCCACATAGAAGAGATAAGCAGGCTGCCAGTGAAATTCTCTGCTGTATCAACAGACTTAAATACTGGCAAGGAAGTTGTGATCCGGGAAGGTGATGTTATAGAGGCAGTGAGAGCAAGCATCTCTATACCAGGCATCTTTACCCCTGTGGTAAAGGACAATGCTGTACTTGTGGATGGTGGACTCGTTAATCCTGTTCCTGTGAATGTTGTAAGGGATATGGGAGCAGAATTTGTGATAGCTGTAAACCTTAATCATGACATTATCGAGAAAAAGAGTTACAGCAATTATCAATCAAATACACATAAGGGTGTTGTATATGAAAAGAAGGTAAAAAACCTGGCTTTAAAGGCATTAAATGAGAAGTTTGAAAAGATTGAACTGCCTGTTTTGAAACAGATAAAAAGATGGGTTTCTAAGGAACCCGTACCGAATATATTTGAAATCCTGCTGTCTGCAATCAATATCATGGAAGCCCAGATTACAACCTCCAGGCTGAAAATAAATCCACCTGATCTTCTAATCCAGCCCGGGCTGGGACACATCAGATTCCTTGAGTTCAACAGGGCAGAAGAGGCTATCGAAGCCGGCTACAGAGAAACAATAAAAAAACTGAAATAAGACAACGGCTATTTCAGCAAAGCTTTATCTCCTTTATCTTCTTGCTCGTTAAAATAGTTTTTTCAATCTTTGTCAAATGTTGCAACATCGCTTTTTTTGCTTCCTTACAATCACCACTAATTAATGCCTTATAAATCTCCATATGGCCTTTATACGACTCTTTTGCACGTTCTGTATTATAGGTTTCACGAACTTCCCTTAACAGCTCAATAATAGCGTTCATAAGACGTTCTAAAACTCTGTTTTTTGACATCCTGGCAATTATAGCATGGAATTCTGTGTCAGAATCATTGAGGATAACCCCTTTCTCAAGGGACTCTTTCTGTTTTTCAAGGATACTTTCCAATGCCAGAAGTTCTTCCTGCGTTGCATTCAAAGTAGCAAGCTGAACAGCATAGGGTTCTAATATCTTCCTGATATAAAAGATATCTATAATACTGTCTGTTTCTCTGAAAAGCAGGTTTGCAAGGGGCATAACAAGAGACTCCTCGCTTGATACAATAATATATGTCCCATCCCCCTGACGACTTTCAACGATCTTCAAGGATTCCAGGGTCTTAATTGCCTCTCTTACTGTCGACCTGGACACCCCAAAGATTTCGCCCAGTTCCCTCTCATTGGGAAGCTGGTCATCTTTTTTGAGTTTCCCACTCTCTATGAGCTTACGAATCTGTGTGACTATCTCTTCGTATGCCCTTTTTTTCTTTACTGGTTTTAAATTAAAGTCTTTTTTAATCATCTAAACCCCCGGGTTATATGCTATCAAAATAATACTATTCTAAAGGAGCCTGAAAATCCTTTTTCTTCATTTTTAATCACTATGTTACCCACTTAGCCATAACGCTATTGTAACCATTACGTTACCTTTTATTTTATAACATATCTTAACTATTAATTTAAAATCCATTCTACCTCTTTTTTGACCTGTTCTTTATTCCAGCCCTCTTTCAGAGCCTTCATAAGAGAGACTCTCTCTGAAATGTCACCATAAAGGATAAAACCAATGAGCCTTTCATTCTGAAAAACAAGCTTTTTATACAAAGACCTTTCCTCATCTCTGAATCGATAGACTTCGTTTCTGTCTTCAGGGTCAATATCACCTGCTGCCATGAGGTCTATGCCTGCTACCTTCAGGATATTCGATGGTGTGGTACCTCTGTAAATTGCACTGCCACCGGCCATGTTTATACCTGCCACCTCTCCCTGCTGTTCTGCAGCAGGCCATATTCCATAGAGCCGATCATTATGCTCTGCCACATCACCTGCTGCATAGATATCATGTACAGAGGTTTCCATCCTGTCATCAACCACCACACCCCTGTTTACCTTCAAACCAGCATTACGGGCAAGCTCAACATCAGGCCTTATACCAGCTGAGACGACTATGATATCGCCTTCTATCTTTCTTCCATCCTCAAGCAGAAGTCCATCTACTGCCTTTCTCCCTATCACCTCTTTTGATTTAGCACCAAGGTAAAAACAAAATCCCATCCTCTCCATCTGTTTCTGTAGAAGTTCTGCACCCTGAGGGTCCATATGCCTTGGCAGCAGTCTTGGGAAAAACTCCACCACTGTAACAGTACATCCCCTCTTTCTCAGGGCATTTCCCACCTCAAGCCCGAGCACACCACCACCAATGAGGATTAAATTCTTGTTTCCCTGTTCAACATACTTCAATACCCTTTTGGCATCGTCAAGTCCTCTGATGGTAAAGACTCCTTCCTTTCCAGCATCCTTTATAGGTGGCACAAATGATTTACCACCTGTTGCTATCAAAAGCCTGTCATAACCAGGCCTCTCTCCAGTTGAGAGAATTACATGCCTTGAGACTGTATCCAACCTTTCTGCTCTGCTGTTTAATAGCAATTCTATGGAATTGTCTTTGTACCATGAATCAGGCTTTAAATACAGGGCATCCTCCCCCATCTCGCCAGCAAGATAATTTATAAGCATTATTCTGCTGTAAAAAGGATAGGGTTCTTCTGTAACAATTACAATTCTACCTGAGGGGTCATTATCCCTGATCCTTTCCGCAGCAGTTGTGCCTGCCACACCATTTCCTATAATCAAATACTCCATGTATCCATTATATCAGATTTTTGGCAGGATAAGCATTTGCCAGGGAAGTCCGGCTTGTCGTTATAAGGAATTCTTCTGGGCAGCAGAACACTTCATTGACACTGCCTGCAAAACCTGTGACCAGACAGATGAAAGACCATTAAGGGAGCGTGAAGCTCCCCCACCAGAGGTCAGGGCATTCTGGCAGTTTTCGTAAAAAGAACGCTATAGAGAGATTATCTACTTCTCCTGACCTTTCTAAATCTGTAGAGGTGGTACGCTGTGTCAGGGCCAATGAATCGGGCAGCAGCCTTAATGGGAATTTTCAGGTAGCCCTTCAGGATCATCTCCCTGTAGAGATATCTCTTTCTAATGTATTCTGGATCTGATTCCATTCCTTTTTTACGCTTCATCATATCTGTCCGATCAGTGGTGTCCGGTAAAAAATACAGCCAACTATTCATTAAGGGTAGGGGTTAATACGGTTTATCGGACAGCAATGCTGTCCGATATAAAATAATAACAAGACAGGATACCTCATAAAAATAAGGCAATCCACAGTATTACACCCTGCATTCAATTTAATTGTCATTCTGACGAAGGTCAGAATCTCACAGGAGATGCTGAAACAGATCCTGAAACAAGCCGTCCTGAACGTGATTCAGGATTCAGGACAGGGTTCAGCATGACAACATCCACTCATCCCCTCATTCACCCATCCACTCATCCACCTGAACAGCAATGACGGTTCATATAACCTGATTATAACCCAAATCCAGCTGTAATGCAAAACTGCCACTTCTGCTGAACTTTATCGCTGGATTTAACTATAAAATACTCGTTGCAGAAGAACATGAACTCTTTTTTTCAAAACATTTGCCTGTTAAACACGACTTCAGGTTATAATTATATATAATCCAGCAATGAAACAGGAAGATATCAGAAAATTAATATACTCCAGGATTGACTCACTGCCGGCACTGCCAGGAGTGATTCCAAGACTCCTGAGTCAGCTTGAAGACAGCAACTCCGGGGCTGATGACATTGCCAGAACGATCTCCAGTGACCCATCTTTAACAGCAAACATCCTCAGAGTTGCAAACTCAGCATACTATGGCTTTAGTGGACAGATTGCATCCCTGGAACATGCCATAGCACTTCTTGGATTTAATATGATAAAGTCTCTCGCACTTTCAACAGGTGTAATCAAGATATTCCGGGCAGACCATGCTGGCTTTTCAGAGCATGAACTATGGGTACACTCCCTCACTGTGGCCACATCAATGAATGAGATATCCAGGAGATTTGACAAAAGTGTGTCCGGAGAAGAACATATCTTTATTATCGGTCTGCTTCATGATATAGGAAAGATACTCTTTGCCCAGTTCATCGGCGACCGTTACCAGGAGGTACTGGAAAGATATTATAAGGGTGATGAAAATCTTCATGATATAGAACGACAACTGCTTGGAATAGACCATGGAGAGGCTGGTGGTCTCTTACTTAAAAGATGGCTCTTCCCCGATGTTATTTATCTTCCTGTTCACTATCATCACCAGAAGGAAGTTCCTCCAGAAGTTGACCCTCTCATGTTATCGCTTTTGAGCCTCTCTGATAAAATAGCAATCAGCCTTGGCAATGGAGACAAAAGGCCCTCTCCAGATGAATGCAAAACTGAAATTGAAACACTCTCCATAGATACTGAAATAATAGAGACTACTGCAAACATGCTAAAGGAATCAGAAGAACGAATAAACGCCTTCTGTCACAGCCTGATAGTCTGATACCTTTACCTTGTTTTCGGACTTTTTGTACTCTCCATGATTGATCTTAAGCTCACGGTCATTGCCATATCCATTCTTCCAGCCTTTTTCCTCTTGAACTACTTGCTTGCAGGGAGATTGAGGGAAACAAGCTACAAGGAACGTGAAACCCATGCAAAGACCTACAGTGACATACAGGAGGTCCTATCAGGTGTTGAAACAGTAAAATCATACACTGCTGAAAAGAGGGAACATCAGCGTATAATTACGACGGTACAGGAGTTGATCAATACCAGAATAAGGCGTATAGTACTTGCTCTCTTTTCCCGTTATTCAGTAAGGATGGTGCAACTGTTTTCAACCCTTGTGGTAATGTGGTTTGGTGTTCACGAGATATGGAAGAACAGAATATCCATAGGTGATTATGTTGCCTTCAGCACATATATCCTCTTCATAACCAGCACTGTTTCCGAAGTTTCCCTGTTTCATCTCATGATCCAGCCTGCAATGGCCTCCCTGCAGAGGGTTCGTGAGATATTTCAGATTGCACCTGAAATGGATGTTCCCCATGCACTGAAGCCACACCCGTTCAGAGGCGAACTGGTTTTTCAAAACCTTTCCTACTGTTATGAAGAGGGTAGAGAGGTACTGAAGGAGATTAACCTTTCCATAAAGCCTGGCGAAAGAGTTGCCATTATTGGTCCTACTGGAGCAGGCAAGACGACACTTGTAAATCTGGTCCTGAAATTTTATACACCCACTTCCGGTAAGATCCTTCTTGATGGTCACGACCTCAGGCTAATCAATACGGGATGGTTGCGGGAACATACTGCTGTGGTCTCCCAGGATATATTTATCTTTAATGACTCTGTGGAGAACAATATCCGCTACGGTAAACCTGGAGCTACCCATGAAGAGGTGGTAGAGGCAGCAATACTTGCACAGATACATGAGGATATCCTCACGTTACCAGAGGGCTACAGGACCATCATCGGAGAGCGAGGAACAAGGCTTTCCGCAGGGCAACGACAGAGGATATCCATTGCTAGGGCATTCCTGAAAAATCCCTCCATACTGATCCTTGATGAACCCACTTCAGCCCTTGATATGGAAACAGAGCGTGCTTTAAAAGACTCATTGAGACATCTGACTGAAAACAGAACAACCCTGATCATAACCCACAGGGAGACCCTCCTTGAGATTGCAGACAGGGTATACCTTCTTGAAAATGGCAGGCTCATAGAAAAGACATTAGCTTGAAATGATATAATTAATTACTGATATGGTCACAAAATTTTTCTCCATAGGTAGAATAACAATTGCTCTCACATACAATGCCGAACTTTACCAGATACTACTTGACACTGCAATGGAACAGTTTCATTCAGAGCCTGTTGATTCTCCAGATATTAGATTCTTTGTTGATGCAGAATCACCGCTTCCCCCTCTTAATAACCACCATCTGCTCTTTTCAACCCACCCTGGTGGGCTCTGGAGTATTTACGAAGAATCTGACCATAGTGGTTATGCAATTGTTCTTCAGAACACCCAAAGAGACAAAAAACCTACAAAATAGTACTCACAGACAGAAGACTTTCCAGATTTCATATTTATTGTCCCCGTGGAGACAGAGACTATATTCCTCCCCTCGAGTATCCCCTTGATGAACTTGCCATCTCAGGATATCTGAACCTGAACAGGATAGGAATCATTCTCCACTCAGCCTGTGTCTGTTACAACGGTAAGGGGTATCTCTTTGCAGGGGTCTCGGGTTCGGGCAAATCTACCATTTCCGAGATATGGCAGAAAGACCCCTCTTCCAAGGTGCTCACAGACGAGCGTGTCATTATCAGAGAGGAAAAAGGGAGCCTCTGGGCCTTTGGCACTCCATGGCATGGTACTGCACAGCTCCATAAAAATGCCGGCACCCCTGTAGACAGCATATTCTTTATCAAACATGGAAAACAGAACAGGGCTATACCCATCAAAATACCCGATGCAGTAAACAGGCTAATGGTACGATGTTTTCCTACATTCTGGAATCGACAGGGTATGGAGTTTGCTCTTGAATTCTGCATAAGGATTGCCAGAGAGGTAGCCTGTTACGAACTGGAATTTGTTCCCACTCCCTCTGTGATTGAATACGTCAAGGCACTGTAACTCCTTACTCATGGCTTATGGCTTATAGCTTATGGCCCATGGTCCATCGCCCCTCGCCTATTGCCTATAGCCTCTCGCCCCTCACTCCGATAAACTCCTTTCTCGCGTTCTGCGTTTCTCGCTTTTCACATTTCTCTCTGTTTCATAAACGCAATAAACCAGATAAAGGAGATTACGAAAAGTGCCAGAATGCCCCGACCTCTGGTTGGGGAGCTTCACTTCAAGAAGGGGAAACTCTCTGCCCTCTTACGAGCAATCCTGCAGAGATACTGTACTTTTCTGTCCAACCTGTGATACTCCACAAAGCTCCATCCAGGGCATTGCTCGCAGAGATTGATCAATGAACAACTGTCACATAGTAAAGAAAAATTTCTTTTCCTGTTAAGGATGTTTTCCATATCCACCTGCCATATCTCTCTTAGTGATTTCTCCCTTAATGACACAGCAGCATTAATAAGCATGGAGCATGGCAGCACCCTTCCGTCCGGCATTATATGAATAGAAGACCTCCCGGCGCCACATGTAATTAGCCTGTCTGTATGAGACATGGATTTTCCCACCATCTTCTTGCAGTACTGTTCATACTCCTGCATTCTCCTGGGAAAGGCTAAATCCAGCCTCACCACATCCTCCGGACTGATCCTGTATAGCTCTGGTCTGGAGTGTTTCCTGTTATCAATACGGCTATGCACAAGAGGGTCGAACCTGAAATGACACCCCAACTCTTCAGCAATCCTCTCAAGCATACCTATTTCGTGCATATTGACTGTCAGGGCCATTGTCTTGAGCCTGACCTTTATTCCTCCCTGTACAAGCCTCTGAAGCCCCTTCCAGTATCTCTCGTAACTACCCCTGACCCTCGTAACCCTCTCATAGGTCTCCTTTGTTGCTCCGTACATGGTGACCTCTACAACAAAGGGAGGGTATCTCTTCAGTAGTTCCACTGTTTCATCATCCACCAGGGTGGCATTCGTGAAGAGAGAGACAATGAACCCCTGCCTTTTTGCTGAGAGGTAGATATCCCTGAAATCCTGTCTCAGAAGAGGTTCTCCTCCGGTTATAAGGAGCCAGAGTGTGCCCATCTGCTGTAGATCAACAAAAATCCTTTCAATCTCCTCTGCTGTCAGCTCCTTTTCTTCTGCCTCTCTGTCTGATTCAGGCAGATTACAATAGCAATGGACACATCTGTTGTTACATCGGTAGGTCAGTTCGATGGTTGCATTTACGGGAATTCTCTTCTTATCAGATACTGCTTTGTTGTGTAACCTGAAGCTGAAATCCTGGTAGTCAACTACTTCCATTCTCTAACCTCGATTATCCCTGCCTCGTAAAGATCATGAAGAAAATCCAGCACCTCCTTTTCAATCACCCCGGATGGATGGTCATACTCCTCTTTCAGTTCTTCTATAATCTCTTCCACACTCCTGGTGCCATCAATTCTCTCCCAGATCTCGGCACCTGTGGCATTCAGATTAAAGATGTGTTCCACCTCGTCAGAAGAACTGTAAAGAGGCACAAGAATATACTCATCTTCGATCTTCCTGAATACCAAATCCTCTTTTCTGAAGGGAATGCTTTCTTTCGATATGCCCATTACTGAATTCTACACCCCTGGATTTGCCTTTTAACTTGAGATACTCGGACACGTAGCAAGGGTTATACAGGTGCCAATCCACCCGTTCTGAGCTGATGCGCCTGTGATGAGTTTACATCCCCAGAGCACTGCCTCTTCAGGCACCAGCTGTACTTTTACACATTCAGGCCTTATCCATCTTTTCTGTTCCTTTTTCTTATTTATGTCTTTTTTTGACATAATTTCTCAGGTTTATCTATTATACCAGATTTTCTTAGATGTGTAAATGATCCCGAAGCGCTGATAGAAAAAAACATCCATCCACTCATCCACCCATCCCCTCATTCACTACTTACTGTTTTTTTTCTGCAGACCATTCTGGACAGCAGTGTTTTGTCTGGTTTCTGAAAGAGCCCAAAAGGTGGAGATAGAGAACGAAAAGAAACCTGTCTGTCCTGTTTGTATAATTTGACAAAGATACAGGGATTACCCCAGGAGAGATGCTATTCTTTTCAGCAAGGGTATGAACAGGGTATTACGTATAACAGGTGAGTTGAAAACCCCCCGGGCAATGAGGTATTTAAAGGGAAACTTTAAATGAAAGTTGTATCCCTTGCCTTGAATCTTAACAACCTTCCCTACGATCTTATCATAAGCAACAGGCTCATCAGGCTCTACGGATGCATCGCCCTTTGTAACTACCTCTGACCCTGTTTTTTTTATTACCCTGTGGATCACTGGCAATCCAAAGGAGTTTTTTACAAGAAGAACATCACCGGTACGAACAGTGCCTTTAAGGGGTTGAATGGTCACAATGTCACCATTACTGATAAAGGGTGACATACTCAGTCCCTTGACCCTGAAACTGAAGGACCTGCCTTCCTGCATCAGTATTTCTGCAATACTGAGAAGCGCCCTGTTACTGATTTCTAATGGTCTTTCCTCCACAGAAAATCATAAATTGACGGAAATTTTAAAGTCAACAACAATCCCTCACCTCCTGACAAGCAGCGCAGGGTCTATCTGCATTCTTGCCTGATATGAGATGGTCTTGAGAAGTATCAGTACTCTCTCTGATGCCTTTAGCCTGTACTGGAATATACCCACTATACCTTTCAGGGGGCCCTCCTTTATAATCACCTCATCACCAGGTCTCAGATCAGGTGGAGGAGGTTGTATTATATGGTTTTCATCAGCCATTGATCTGAGATATTCTATGATTTCAGGCTCTACCTCGCATGGTGTGTTCAGGTTGCTCCCCACGATGTATCGGACACCCCTTGTATAGGTAATCATATGACCATACTCTTCATGACAGAATCTTGCAAATATATAACATGGGAAAAGGGGCTCTATGTTCTTTGTATATCTTCCCCGGATATATCTTGTGGTTTTCAGCTTGGGATTAAAGATTTCTATCTGACCATGAAGGGATAGTTTGTAAGACACAATATCTTCATGAGCAGGTTTTGTATAAATACAGTACCATCTCCGCCGCTGCATAGTTTGAATATAGCATATCCTGACAATTATTCGCAATCTGGTTCGTCCAGGAGTTCTCCCAATCGTTCAGCATCTCAGGAGGGGAACTCCTGTCATAACTTCCTTGAATTTTCCTTTCTCTCGCCTTCAACCCTTCTTGCGTTCAGCCTGTCTCGCTTATTTATCAACGCCACAAACGCTATCAACCCAACCAACGCAACAAACCCGAATTTGCAAAATCCCTCCTGAATCTGCTATAAATATAGGAACAAAAATATGAGGGGGATGGTATATCAGACAGTATCCCCCCTTTTGTCATGAAGAA
>JAADHP010000221.1 GCA_013151785.1 Nitrospirota bacterium
TGTAGCTATTGAAAGAAGGCCTATTTTTGCCACCCTTGATCCAGTATTCCACAGCAGTGCTGGAAGGAGCATCAGTGTGCCATACAATCAGGGCCTTTACATAGGGTCCTTTTTTAACCTCTTCAACTCGAACCTTTTTCAATTCCCTTAGAGGTTGTATCTTCCCTGTCAGGTCAGGTGTCTTGTCATAGGTTATTTCCTTTTCAACAGGATTGCTTCTATTTCCATATTCATCCTCAAGTACCACCTTTAACCTATATCGTTTTTGTTTTTCAATGTGTTTTATATGTAAAATTAATGCATTTAGAGCAACAGGAGTGGTAAGGTTAAATCCTATGAGATTGGTTTCTTCTGGTTTCCCTGTATTTTCCTTATGACATATATTACACCCATCTACCACGATAGGATGTTGATAAGGACTGGTCATGGCCTTCTCGTATATTTTTTTATGACAGCCTCTGCAATTGAGGTCTTTTGCATTTCTGGCATTTGCTGATGAGAAAGGATGGAATAAGAGTATTAAACATGACAAAGACACAATCAGAAAAGGTCTAATTGACGTCATTCTTCTCCTTATACCCCCCGGTTTTTGTTATTGTAATAATAACATTATCGGACATATTTCAAAAAACTTTAATAAATTATAGCATTAAAATAAAGAACAATGTAACGCTGGTCATATATCAGGCATTCTTGCAAGCTTTTACAAGTAAGACACTATGACTTAGAAAAACTGTGGGATATCCCTCCTGTCTGAAGCCTGCTTTTTCAGCAGAAACAATCGATTCATCAAATTTTTTCCTTGACACATGGCCTTTGGGTTCAACAAATAGCACCTTTCCTCCATCCTTTAAAGATATAAAAACCTCTCTAAAAAGGGTATCTGCATCTGGTACTTCATGGACAACAGCAAAGGCAAGAGCAAAATCAACCATTCCTTTATACTTGTTCAGTCCAAGAGACTTTGTGTCTGCCTGTATCAATACAATCCGTTCTGCCACTCCAGCATGAAGTGCCCTTTTTTGAAGTTTCTTAAGCATCTCCTCCTGTATATCAACGGCAATCACAATTCCGGTTTCACCAACCATCTTTGCCATGGGAATGGTGAAATATCCCATTGCTGGCCCGATATCCAGAACAGTCATGCCTTCTCTTATATATGGTCTGAGTATGCTTTCGGGGTTGTGGATAAGTCTCCTGACTGGACAAATCAGGAGGTATCCTGCAGCGACAGGGCAGATATCCTCCTTATGTTTATCCTGAGAATGCATTTTTTTCATCTATGGCTTCTCCTTGATTCTAACAACTCTACCCGATATGTTACAACAATAATTAGAAGACCCAAATCCTGCGATAGAAAAAAGTCATGCACAGAAGCAGATATACTAAGTATTGCCTTTGAACCCAAAATTGCCCCTTGACCCCTTTGTCAGGCAATGGGTATAGCCTTTTCACATCCCGATGCACCCCAGAAAGTCATTAAGACTTTCTGGGGACCCCCTTCTCGTAGGCCATCCATGGCCTCCTCCGAGGTGAAAATCAGATTCACCCTCCTGGTGAACCTTTAATTGATTTTCAAAAACCGTTCAAAGGCTATACCCATTGCCTGTTATTTTACATATCTTCTGTGTACTATCGGTAATTTACAGTTGAAGGGGTTCAGAAAATCAAAGAGGTTTCCAAAAGGGTATAATGACCAGGATATGTATAAAGAGAGAAATTCTGAAAAAGAGAGTGCTCACCATGATTGGTGAGCACTCCAGGGAAGATCTAACCTTCGCAGCATATACGTTTCATTCTCTTTTTGCCTGTCGGTGAAACAGACATGATGACCTCAACCTTATTGCCGCAGATACGGCAGATGTTAGATGTGGTCTTGTTTGCCTTTCTTGCGGCAACGTCGGTTTTTGACTTCTTCTTCTCTGCCATTTTTCATACCTCCTTTCTGAAAATAGTTAATGAATTAATAAGCAGAGTAAATGCAGTATTTTTGTTACGAAATTGGATTTACGAAAAAAACAAACCTTATAATCTATCATGCTTGATAAATAAAAGTCAAATTAAGGGGCCTTAATAAGGCTTGTAAAAGGTTCCTGGATTGAAGACTTACACATCAGGTTGAACAGTTGTACTTTTTCCATTATATGATATAATGAAAATAGGGGGAAGAATTAAATTATAGTGTTGAAAAGATGGAACTGCCAATATGGATAGTGGATGATGAGCTTAACCGCCTGGCAGCGGTTCTGGGCTATCAGAGTATATATCAGATGTTCATTTACCTTGCAGAAAAGTACAGTATGAAAGGATTCGGGCGTTTACATCTAAGATTATATAGACTATATGGTTTTATTCCATCCTATATAAGCAGGGAAGTACAGATCAATCTTTATGGTGATAATTAGGTCAATCGGGTTTCTAATCAATCTAATTACATAATCATAACTAATGAAAGGAGGATGTATGAGTGAGGTGCTAATTGTGACGGATCTTGGCCATTTCAAGGCTTACAGGCTTGTTGAAAATCCTATGGAGAGTCCCAAGCTGGAGCTAATTAAAGAACAGGATAATATCGAAGCCCATGGCAGGCTTGGTGAAAAGCTTAGTGATGAGGCAGGTAGATTCGGGATGGGAGGAGAGAGAAGTTCATTGAAGGGCTACGGAGAGCAGCATAATATCGAGTCAGAGATAGAGAGAAAGATTATAAAGAATATATCAAACGAAATAAATCAGATCATAAAAAGCGAGAATCCTCAGAGATGGCACCTGTTTGCAGCTAAAAGAATTAATAATAATATAATAACTTTGCTTAATAAAGAAGTGTTAAAAAAACTAAAGAAGAATGTAAAATCTGACCTTACAAAATTAAGTAAAAAAGAACTCCTGGAGTATTTAAAACAAACTTAGAATGTCCTCCATCAGACTTGCGAATATAACAAAAAGCTTCAGAGATGTTAAGGTTTTTGAAAATATTGATTTAACCATCCGTGATGGTGAGTTTTTTACTTTCCTTGGTCCAAGTGGTTGTGGTAAATCCACGTTGCTTAATCTTATAGCAGGACTTGAGGAGGTAAGCGGAGGGAGAATATACTTTGACGATCAGGATGTTACCAATCTTCCGCCAGCAAAAAGAGATGTGGCCATGGTATTTCAGAGCTATGCCCTTTATCCCCATATGTCGGTATTTGAAAATATAGCATTTCCACTGAGAATAAAAAAGCTTGACAAGGGGCTTATAAAGAAAGAAGTTGAACGGGTAGCCTCTGTACTGGGACTACAGGACTTGCTTGATAGAAAACCCAGAGAGCTTTCAGGTGGACAGCGTCAGCGTGTTGCCCTTGGAAGGGCAATGGTCAGAAAACCCAGGGTTTTTCTGATGGATGAACCTCTTTCCAACCTTGATGCAAGGTTAAGGATAGAGATGAGAGCAGAGCTTAAGAGGCTTCATCAAAAACTCGGAACAACCATTGTCTATGTAACTCATGATCAGGCAGAGGCAATGGCTCTATCCGAAAGAATAGCCATTCTTAATAATGGAACAGTACAGCAGTGTGCCGATCCACTGTCTGTTTATTCAAGGCCTGCCAATACCTTTGTGGCCGCTTTTATAGGCACTCCACCAATGAATATAATAGAAACAGTTGTGATAGAGAAGTCACCTCCTGTGTTATCATTGGGTAATAAAAAGTATAAAATTGCCGGGGCTGACACCCTGAACCTTGAAAGGGTATTTCTGGGGGTCAGGCCCGAGGATATTGTGCTGAAGAGAGTTTCCAGAAGTGGAATCGAGAGCATCGTTGAGATTGTGGAGCCTGAAGGGGCCAGATTTCTTATAGACCTGCTCTGTGATGGTGTTTCAATAAAGGCCATATCCAATGAGAAATTCAATCCGGGTGACAAGGTGTATATGGAATTGCCAGAGGAGAAGATACATTTGTTCCACCACGATACAGGTAGGCGGATCGAGTTTGCTCCCAGCCCCAGCGGCAAGAATCAAACCGCCGGTAGCTGAAAGCACTGGCATGGGAGAATCTGAAGGCAGGAGTCCTCCTATGAGGTTTTTGCTTAACCTTCACGCTAATTTTATGTTATAATAATTATACAAGCCTTTTGCTTCTCGTCCATTGTCAATTCATTATTGCTTTCTTTGACAGAAATAATTTCAGTTTCAAAAGGAGGTGGTTGAGTTATGAGAATAGCTCAGGTATCTCCTTTATATGAGAGTGTACCACCAAAACTCTACGGAGGCACCGAGAGGGTGGTTTCATATCTGACCGAAGAACTGGTGAAACTTGGACATGATGTAACCCTCTATGCAAGTGGTGATTCTGAAACCTCCGCACGACTTGTACCCATTTATCAAAAAGGACTGAGATTATCAGACAACATTATAGACCCTCTTGCACATCATATTCTTATGCTTGGACGGGTTATGCAGGATGCCCACAAGTATGACATTATTCACTTCCATATTGATTATATCCATTTCCCTCTCATAAGATGTCTTGATGTGCCTACCATAACCACATTGCATGGCCGTCTTGATATTCCGGACATTGCTCCACTTTACAAGGAATTCAATGACATTCCAGTGGTTTCAATCTCAAATGATCAGAGGAATCCCCTTCCTTACGCAAACTGGGTGGGCACGGTCTATCATGGGCTCCCTATTGATCTTTACAAACCAATATACAAAAAGGGAGATTACCTCGCCTTTCTTGGGAGGATCTCTCCTGAGAAAAGGCCGGATCTTGCGATTGAAATAGCCATCAAGGCAGATATACCTCTGAAGATTGCTGCCAAAGTAGACAAGGCTGACTATCAGTACTACATGGAGCGAATTAAACCCCTGCTGAAACACCCCCTCGTGGAATTTGTGGGAGAGATTACGGAGAAGGAAAAAAACGAGTTTCTTGGAAATGCCATGGCACTGCTATTCCCCATTGACTGGCCAGAACCATTTGGCCTGGTGATGATAGAGGCAATGGCCTGTGCAACCCCTGTGATAGCCAGGAAAAGAGGCTCTGTACCAGAGGTGATGGAGGACGGTGTCACGGGTTTTGTGTTTGAAGATATTGAGGAGGCTGTTGCATGCATCAGGGCCATTGACAGAATTGACCGAAGTGAAGTAAGGAAGGTATTTGAGAAGAGATTTACTTCACGCAGGATGGCCTTTGATTATCTGAGGATATATAATAAAGAAATCGGCAAGATCAGGCTTGCTGCGTAGAATCAGACTCTATGACCTCTATAAGAACATATACCTTGAAAGAAGGCGAATTGTTTGCTTTGTTAAATCCTCTGGGAGACATACTTCCATCAGAGGTGTCTCCTGAGCAGGGGCTTTATGCCGACGACACAAGGTTCCTCAGCAGACTTGATATGAGAATCGATGGGATGATCCCTGGACTTCTAAGTTCTACTATAAAAAAAGACAACATCCTTTTTACTGCTGACCTTTCGAACCCACATCTTCAAAAAAACAACGGAAGAATCGAAAAAAACACCATACACATATTCAGAACATTTTTCCTCTATAATAAAAACGCCTATGAGCGCCTGAGCTTAAAGAATTTTAATCCCACAGGGATTACGTTAAAACTCGAGTTCTTTTTCGATGCCGATTATGTGGACATATTCGAGTTGAGGGGAACAAAACGACTGCAAAGGGGAAAGAAAAAACCTGCAATGATTGAAGATTCCTCAGTCCGATTCTCCTACGAAGGAATGGACGGGCTATCCCGTTATACGATACTTCATTTCACCCCGGCTCCTGACAGGCTTTCTGCAAAATCAGCCGAATACATCCTTGCCCTGGGACCTGACGAAGAAAGGCATATTTACATAACAATAACTATAGGGTACGAAAAAAGAATGTCCCTCCTTCATTACGACCAGGCCTTTCAATATCTCAAAGAAGGAATCGAAAGGATAAAGTCAAATACCGTGACAATCCGGACATCCAATGAACAATTCAACGACCTCTTAGATCGTTCAAAAGCAGATATATGCACACTTGTAACCAAGACAGATGTGGGGCTATACCCCTATGCAGGTATTCCATGGTATAGCACCATATTTGGCCGTGATGGAATCATTACAGCGCTTGAATGCCTGTGGACCAAACCTGACGTGGCAAGAGGTGTACTTGCCTTTCTTTCTGCAAACCAGGCAAAGGAGCTTGATCCTGAGAACGATGCTGAGCCTGGCAAGATTCCCCATGAGATAAGAAAAGGTGAAATGGCGCGAACCGGTGAGGTTCCTTTTGAACATTATTATGGTTCTGTAGATGCTACCCCTCTTTATATCCTCCTTGCAGGTGAGTATCTGAAACGTACAGGTGATATAGATCTTATTGATGAAATCTGGGAAAATCTTAAAGCTGCACTTAAATGGATCAAAGAGTATGGAGATATGGATGGCGACGGATTTGTAGAATACTCCCGCCATTCCCAGAAAGGGCTGATAAATCAGGGTTGGAAAGATTCTTATAATTCTGTTTTTCATGACAGTGGAGCCCTTGCTGAACCTCCTATCGCCCTTGTTGAGGTACAGGGCTATGTCTATGGCGCATGCAATCATCTGATCAAAATCGGCCGATATCTGGGCGACCAGGAGGTAGTATCAATTGCAAGCTCCATCCTCTCCAAACTTAAGAAGAATTTTCATAAATATTTCTGGTCAAAAAAAATAGGAATGTATGCCCTTGCCCTTGACGGAAAGAAGCAACCCTGTGAGGTGAGGGCATCAAACGCAGGACATACGCTCTTTACAGGTATAGCACACAAAAAGGCAGCTAAAAACATGGCAAGATTATTACTTTCGGAGAGATTCTTCTCAGGCTGGGGAATAAGAACAATTGCCAGTGGAGAGGCCCTCTATAATCCAATGAGCTATCATAATGGTAGTGTATGGCCTCATGACAATGCAATCATCGGAATGGGACTGTCACGTTATGGCTATAAAAAAGAGGTAATAAAACTGCTTGAAGGTCTGTTTGAAGCAAGTCTTTATGTTGAACTACACCGTCTTCCAGAGCTTTTCTGCGGATTTATCAGAAGGCCAGGTGAGGGGCCTACATTGTATCCTGTTGCATGCCAGCCCCAGGCCTGGGCATCAGGCGCCGTGTTTTTACTGCTTCAGGCATGTCTTGGTTTGAGTTTTGAGGCAGAGACAAACTCCATAATCTTCAAAAATCCCATGCTACCAGACTTCATTGATTATGTAGAGATTGACAATCTCAGACTTATGGAATCCAGGGTCAGGCTCTTTCTTGAGAGATACAAAGACGATGTGGTGGTAAAGGTGCTTGACAAGGAGGGAGATGTAAGAATAGTTATTTATAAGTGAAGCTCCGACCTCTGCTCGGAGCTTCACTTTCTTTGAGGGGACTCAGTCCCCTCAAACTCCCCCCAATATGGTTTAATACTTTTTTATGTTGGGGGGTTTAAAGGAGGCGTAGCCCCATTTAAGTTTTACGAAAACTGCCATTCATCACCGAACAAAGCTCGGAGTATTCTGGCAGTTTTCGTAAAATTGATTTTTCATCTGTTTCAAGATATAATAAAATATATGCTTTTCCGGATATTGCGATTTGTTTTCTTTGTATCCATCTGCCTTTTCCCGTCAAATGTTTTGGCTGTACAGGAACATGGTGGTGCCGAGGGACTTCTGTCGCATGAACTTGCCCATTTATTCTTTGCCTTCTCTGTTACATACCTGTTCGTTAAAATCAGTCTGAGCAAAGAAAAGAAAAAAAGTCCATATCGTGAACTCCGGATGGCTTCACTGTTCTTCATAATATGGAATGTCATAACCTTTGTTACTCACATATCAAGAGAATATATGGATAAGTCTCAATTCCAGGGTCTTTATCTCAGAGTTGATAACATGGCATCCATATTATGGTATACAGGCAGCATTGTTGAACATATTTTCATAGTACTGGCATGCTGGTATTTCCTGAAGGCCCTATACAGGATAAAAGACGTCACGGGAGAGCCAGTAGACTTACCAGTGAACAGAAAGGAATTATGATTTCCCTCCACTTGCATATATTTATTGATATTGTCGGCTCACTTGCTGTTATCTATATCACATTCCAGGCAGTCAGAACAGGAAGATCTATAGCACTCCGTAACAGGGACATAATTTTCTACAGGTATCTCTATTATCAGGCAATTACCCTGTTCGTATTTGCCTCCGGCAGGGCCTTCGGGCATATTATCAAGAGGATTCTCCTGCTAACAGATAATCAGGATATATGGGCACTTCTATCTCCCCTGAGCGGTGGGTTGAATACCCTTACATTTATTGCCTTCAGTCTCATTGCCCTTATGTATAGCAATGTGCAGGATGTTAATCGACAGATAGACGAACTGATTACTGAAAGGAGAAGATACAAGAGACTCTTTGATTATAAAACAAAGATATTCGATTCCATGTATTTCCCAGCCGTGGTAATCTCAGAAGACTACAAGATATTAGATGTAAACAGACGGTTTGTAGAGATATGTAAAGATAAGAACAAGGCTGAGTTGATCGGGAAGAATTGTTATGAAGTTACTCATAGCAGTTCGGTTCCCTGCCTTAGTGAAGATCATCCCTGTCCGATCAAAAAGGTCATTAATGAAGGAACCACGGAGGTGGTTATGCACCGTCATAGGTGCCCGGAGGGAGATCGGATTTTCGAGTTACATATATCCCCTGTATTGTTCGGAGAAAGGGAGGTAAAGGCTGTCATAGAAATATGTCGGGATATAACCGAGATATTGAAAGAACAGGCGGAGAAAGAAAGGTTAAGAAAGCAGTTGTTTCAGACCCAGAAAATGGCTTCCCTACAAACACTGATTGCAGGGATAGCACACGAGTTTAATAATCTTCTTGTGGGGATTATGGGCAATGCAGAACTCATCCTTAACATGCCTGCCGATGCTGGGATTAGAGAAAGGGTGGAGAAGATCAGTAGCTCTTCTCAAAGGGCTGCAGAACTGATAAAAAAGATGCTTTATTATCAGAGTGCTGTTCATTCGGAAAAACAGCCATTTAATCTTAAGGTGTTCCTTCTGGATTTCCAGAAGTTTGTCCATTCAATAAAGCCTGAAGAAGTGGACGTAAAATTTATTCTGGATATAGAGGATCTGATAATTTATGGAGACCCCCAGTCCCTTAATGATGCCTTTATTAATATAGTTGAAAATGCCTTTCAGGCAATGATAGACGGTGGCAGATTGGATATAGAGGTCAGAAAGACCATACAAGATGGTAAACCCTATGTTATGCTTGCATTCATGGATACCGGTGAGGGGATTGCACCAGAGAATCTGGATCGGGTCTTTGATCCCTTTTTCACAACGAGGGATGTGGGCTCCGGGACAGGTCTCGGGCTTTATGTAGCAAAGGGTGTTGTGGAATCTCATGACGGAAAGATAGTGGTGGAGAGCACGCAGGGTGAGGGTACGCGTTTTACAGTTTACCTTCCTTATAAGGACTGACAAGTATTGCTCAACCTTTCAGATTTTTATTCTGGTCTTCACCTTAAAATAGTGATTGACTATTCAGTCAACTTTATAGGCATACAGGTATTGCCTTCTCAGTCATTCTCGCATGCCATCCGTGGCATGCTCCGAGGAGAAAATCAGGTTCACCCATCCGTGGCATGCTCCGAGGAGAAAATCAGGTTCACCCTCCTGGTGAACCTCTTTGATTTTCTGAAACCCTTCAAAGGCAATACCTATATGCCTGCTTTTGTGCAGACCTTATTTTCTAACGGGAATTTTGGGTCTTTATTTCTTGTTTGAAGATGTTAAGGATGATTATGTTATTATTTATGAAAAATCCTGGAGGATGAAATGTTTCTTGATGAGATAACAATGAAGGAATTTTCCGAGAATCTTGAACGTACAAAGACAATAATAATCCCCTATGGTACTGTTGAGGAGCACGGGCAACACCTTCCCCTTGGAACTGATACCATAATACCCCTTGAGATTTTAAAGGAGGTGTCAAGACATTGCAATGTATTCATAGCACCACCGGTGCATTATGGGGTTTGTACCTCTACAAGACAACACCCAGGTACAATAACCATCTCTCCCGATACACTGAGGCATCTAACCCTTGATATTGTAAGGGATGCCTATAAAAAGGGACTGAGAAACTTTATCCTCCTATCAGGTCATGGTGGAGGGCTTCATATAAATGCACTGAAAGAGGTGGCTGAAATACTGATTGAAGAGCTTGATGGAATCAAGATCGCTGTTATCTGCCCCTACAGTTTACTCTGGGAGAGACTGCAGGAGATAGCAGAAACAGAGAACGACTCCCATGCCGGTGAGATAGAGACATCCCTTATAATGGCCCTGAGGCCTGAACTTGTCAGGGGAACCTCAGAGGAGGAGTATCCTACCTTTCCCAAACCCTTTATAGTAAAGAACAAGTTGCAATACTGGCCTGGTGGTGTCTGGGGCAACCCTTCAAAGGCATCAGCAGAAAAGGGAAGGAAGGTGGCCGGACTCATAGTGGATGAACTTGTAAGCTTTATAAAGGAGGTTGAAAGTAGTGGATAATCTTGAGAGGTTTTTCTTAGACAGGAAAGATACCCTGCTGGTAATAATCGATATACAGGACAGACTGGCAAGGGTAATGAAGGAGCGTGAAACTGTGGTAAATAATGTATTACACCTTGTGGAACTTGCAAAACTGTTTAATATGCCTGTGGTTGTTACGGAGCAATACCCCAGGGGCCTGGGGCCCACAGTTGCTGAGTTGAAAGATGCACTTGGAGATAATCTTCCCATTGAGAAGATAACCTTCAGTTGCTCTGAGACAGAACACTTCAGGGATACTCTTAAGAAAATAGACCGTAAAAAGGTTCTTCTCACTGGTATGGAGACCCATGTCTGTGTACTCCAGACCTGCCTTGACCTTTTAAGGGATGGCTACAGGGTTCATCTTGTCACAGATGCTACCACCTCCAGAAAGCCTGACGATAAATCTGTGGCAGTGGAATTCATGAGAGATGCCGGTGCAGTGATAACATGCACAGAGACAGTGCTATTTCAGATCCTTAAAAAGGCTGGAACAGAGGAGTTTAAAGTAATCTCAAGGAGAATAAAGTGAGTAAGACCACCCTCTACCTTGTAAGGCATGGTAAAACCATTGGTTCGGAGGAGATGCGATACAAGGGACATACTGATGTTGCCCTTTCCCCTGAAGGAGAAGATGAGATCAGGGTTCTCGGGGAAAGACTGAAGGCACTGAATGGCAGGATTGGTGCTATTTATTCTTCTGACCTCAGTCGGGCGATGAAAACAGCAGAGATACTTGGCAGATTTATTGGAGTGCAACCCGAACCAGTGGTAGAATTACGGGAGCGTAATTTTGGCCGATGGGAAGGAATGAGCTTTAAGGAGATAGAAAAGGTTTATCCGGTGGAGTTTAACAGATGGAAGGCAGACCCCCTCAGATATAGTCCTCCTGGTGGAGAGAGCACTGAAGATGTGGCGCAAAGGGTTACAAGGGCCTTGGAGCAGATTATAATTAGACACAGGGGAGAACAGATAATGATCGTGGCACATGGTGGT
Organism: Nitrospirota bacterium; assembly: GCA_013151785.1. Lineage (GTDB taxonomy): Bacteria > Nitrospirota > Thermodesulfovibrionia > Thermodesulfovibrionales > JdFR-85 > JAADHP01. The sequence goes on from JAADHP010000221.1 coordinate 11,586, forward strand.
GTTAACAGGATTGTCCTCTGTCATTTCATGGGGATACCCATGAGTAATATCTTCAGAATAGAGCAGGATTATGGATGTCTGAATATTATAGATATCTTTGAGGACGGATTCCCAGTGGTTAGACTCTTAAATGGCAATTTTATAAACCCAGGAGGCTATCATGATTGATACAAGGAAACTCCAGGAATATCTGGAAGACCGCTTTGGACATGTAAGAGTTGTGGAGTGTAAACGTCTTGGCGCAGGGGTACATGGAACAGGATTTTCCCTTATTATCGAAACCACAAAGGGTATTCAGAGATATGTGATAAAGGATCTTGCTCCAGAAGGGCTTGGCCATGATTATCCTTCTGACAGGGCATCTGTGTTCTTGCTTGCCTATGATGAGTACGGGAAGCTTCCCAAACATGTAAAACCCTTTGATGTAATTGCCCTGATGGATGACGGGTCTATAAAATCCATGGGAGGAGGGAAAGAGTATTTTCTTATCATGGAGATGGCAGATGGTACAAATTATTTCGTAGACTTAGAGGCCATGAAGGAAAAAGACCACCTTGATGAAAAGGACCGAGAGAAGATAATCCTGATGGTGGAATATCTTTCCCATATACATGCTGTAAAAAAGGAATCACGGACACTTTACTGGAGAAAGATAAGGGACACCATCGGACATGGTGAATGTCTTATGGGGGTCTTTGATTCCTATCCTGATGGTCATGTGAGCTACGAGGAGATGGCAGAGATAGAGAAGATGGCAGTGGACTGGCGACCAGTATTAAAGAGATTGAGCCACAGGCTGTGTCAGATTCATGGTGATTTTCATCCAGGAAATATCTGGTTCAAGGATGGTGACTTTGTACTGCTTGACCGCAGTCGCGGCCCCTGGGGTGATGGTGCTGATGATGTAACGGCCTTAACAATCAATTATATCTTCTACTCCATCATGTATCATGATAAAGTCACAGGTGCCTATGAAGAGGCATTAAATCTCTTTTATGATGAATACATTAGCAGAACAGATGACAGGGAACTGCTAAAGGTGGTAGCGCCCTTTTATGCCTTCAGGGCTGCTGTTGTGGCCCATCCAGTGTTTTATCCTCAACTGAGACCTGAACAGAGACAAATGGTGCTGAACCTTGCAAAGAATATATTGAGAGCAGAGGAGTTCAGGCCAAACCAGGTAAATGAGTATATCACAGGATAAGTTCTTTTATAGAATCTTGCCCTGACGTGCAAAAAACTCACTCAGGGCAAGCCTTACCACAGCACCACGAGACCACCTCTGGCCTGTCTCTTTTGAGTATTTCTCTGCATACTCATCCAGTGCCTCAATGACCTCTTCCTCAAGGTACACCGTGGTCTTTATGAGTTTTTCATGCTCTTCCGACATCCGACATGATATATTATAACACGGACGAGTTTTAAGATAGGGGTCAGGTCTTGCTTTTTGCAGCTTTGATTTATTAAACTCTTCAAATGGCCAGACCATTGAGAATAGAATTTCCAGGCGCTGTATACCATATCACTTCAAGAGGTAACGCCAAGCAAAATATCTTCTTAGATGAAAATGACTTCAAAGAATTTTTGGCTATACTTTGTCATGTAGTCAAACGATACAACTGGTTCTTGCACGCCTATTGCCTCATGAATAATCATTATCACCTGATTGTGGAAACTCCTGAGGGGAACCTGTCTATTGGTATGAGACAACTCAACGGCATCTATACTCAAAGGTTCAACAAAAGACACCATAGGGTAGGACATCTTTTTCAGGGCAGGTTTAAGGCTATACTGGTAGACAAAGAGAGTTATTTACTTGAACTATGTCGGTATATTGTTCTTAATCCTGTCAGGGCTGGATTAACTCGTGATCCCAATGAGTGGAAATGGAGTAGTTATAGGAGTACTATTGGTAAGACAAAACCAATTGAATGCCTTGGTATTAATTGGATACTCTCACAGTTTGGCCAAAATATCAGTGAGGCAAAGAGAGAATTTAGGAGATTTGTGAGGGCAGGAATTGGCGAATCACCTTTAAAGGAAGTGAAGGGACAGATTGTGCTTGGAAGAGATGATTTTGTGGAGAGGATAAAAGGCTTATTGAAAGAAAAGGAGCAGATAAAAGAGATACCGAAGATTCAACGATATTTTGCAAGACCTTCTTTGGAAGAAGTGTTAAAGGTAAAGAATAAGAAACAATTAGAAAAGAGAATCTATGAAGCACATGTTAATTATGGGTATACCTTAAAAGAGATAGCCGACATGATAGATGTGCATTATTCTACTGTAAGCAGGATAGTGCAAAGAGTTGAATCTGCAAAAAGCAAGACCTGACCCCAAAGTATTTGACAAAGACAAAAAAATATTTTTATTATATAAGACGGCAAAATATTACCTACTAAATCAAGCTTGAAAACATTAATGGCTTTGGGGGAGAGACCTCAAAGTCATATTTAGTCATTAAAGCAATATCAGCGAGGAAGTTATGTGCAGATTAGCGGCATTAACCTCAAAAGAATATATTTCGCCCATGGAGAATATCCTTGCTCTGGAGACAATGAAGGAAGGGCATGATGGTTCTGGTATGGGGTTGATTCTGAAAAATCTTGGTGGTGAATTTGAGGAGTTGAAAGACTATCCCATACTATCTGGCATATGCTCCAAGGACGGAGTTCATGCCCTTGATGATTATATGAATGATCTGGGTTTTCAGCTTCTTTATACCTGGACACCAAAGATCAAGCCCAAGAAGGGTGTTGAAAAAAGGGATTATTATTTTGCAAGGGTCTATGATTACCCTTCAGAGTACAAGGACAAACCCTTTGAAGAGAAAGAGGAACTCCTCCTCAGAACCCGTATTGCCTTGAGAAAGATGGGAGAGGCTGATGAATCAATCATTGTATTTTCCTTCTATCCTGATATACTCACCCTTAAAGAGGTGGGTGATCCACTAACTCTGGGAGAGTTTTTTGGCCTTGAAAGCTCCTCTCTTAAGGCAAAGATAGTGTTTGCACAGGGTAGGCAGAATACCAATTATGCAATAAATCTCTATGCCTGTCATCCCTTTTTCATCCAGGGTTATGGTTCGATGACAAATGGAGAAAATACAGCATTTGTCCCCATACGGGAGTTTCTCATGAGCAGGGGGTTCCCGGGTTACATTGGTTATAACAGTGACAGTGAGGTGTTCACACATATTCTTCATTACATATGTAGAAGACTCAGACTTCCCTTAATCTATTATAAGGATGTTATCACACCACTTAAAAGCTCTGAGATTGAAAGACGGGAAGACAGGGATGTGGTAAGGTTTCTCAAGGTTTCTTTAAGACCCCTCTGTATAGATGGACCTAACTGTGTCATAGGTTTTTTGCCGGATGGCACCACCTTTATGGTACAGGATAGCAAGAAACTCCGCCCGGGTGTTGTTGGTGGAGTAAAGGGCAAGTATGGTCTTATGTCTGAAGAGTGCGGCCTTGACAGGGCTATCCCTGAGAGAGACCGCTCTCAGGATATGTTTCCCATGAAGTATGACATGGTGATAGTTTCACCAGATGCCCAGGAGGTTAAGGTATGGAACCAGCTACAAGGTTGGACCAAAATCATCAATTAACTATAAAGGACTTTCCCTATATAGTACAGTGGAGAGATGACCGCTGCAAGCGCTGTGGTCGTTGTACAGCGGTCTGTCCCATGTTCTCCATAGAGCCTTCTGTGGTTGTCCAGAGGACAGTGGTCTCTGAAGGTCCTGCACCAGAGCCCAAGGCTGTAAGAAGGATTATAACAGTAATAAAACAATCTACAGATATCAATAGATACTGTACTGGCTGTGGAACATGTACCCTTGTCTGTCCCAATGATGCAATCGAGCCACAGTATAACCCACAGCACAAATTTCTCTTTCATAAAAACCGTGGCGGACATCCCTACAGGCGTGGTGGAAGACGAAATGACCCTGCTCCTTCCACACTGGACAGACTGAAATTTACAAGAATCTCCATGTTGACTGACCCGGCCCTTGATGCTGGAAGGCATGAATTCAGGATAAGAACCTATCTTGGAAGGATACTGCCAGCAGAAGAACTACCTATTAAAACCGTGAATGGCAGGGTTGAGGTTGATACATCTACTGGAAAGTTTATACCTCCAGTAAGGGAGATATATCCTGTTATGATAGGCAGTATGTCTATTGGAGCACTATCGCCCAATATGTGGGAAGGTCTTGCCATGGGTATCACCTATCTTAATGAGGTTGAGGGAATGCCTGTGGTGATGTGTTCAGGTGAGGGTGGAATGCCTCCAAGGCTTCTCAAGTCGAGATTTATAAAATACTTTATACTACAGATTGCCTCTGGCTATTTTGGCTGGGATGAGATTGTCAGGGCAATTCCCCATATGGTGGAAGACCCCTGTGCCATTGAAATCAAATATGGTCAGGGTGCAAAACCAGGTGATGGTGGCCTGCTTATGGCTCATAAGGTGCTTAAATTGATAGCAGAGATCAGGGGTGTGCCCATGGGTGTTGATCTTCCATCACCACCCACACACCAGACAAAGTACTCTATCGAGGAATCTGTGGCAAAGATGATCCAGTCCATGTCCATGGCATGGGGGTTCAGGGTGCCTGTGTATCCGAAGATTTCAGGCACACGTACAGCAAGGGCGGTTCTTAACAACCTTGTGAGGAATCCCTATGCAGCTGCCCTTTCAATAGATGGCGAGGATGGTGGTACAGGTGCTGCATATAATGTCTCCATGGACAAGATGGGACATCCCATTGCATCAAATATAAGGGAGTGCTACCTTGATCTTGTTAAACAGGGCAGGCAGAATGAGCTTCCCCTTATTGCTGCTGGTGGTGTTGGTAAAACAGGAAATCTGGCAGCCAATGCAGCAGCCCTGTTCATGCTTGGTGCCTCAGCAGTATCCATAGGTAAGTATATCATGCAGGCTGCAGCAGGCTGTTTTGGAGATGAATACAACAGATGTAATGTCTGCAACCTTGGAAGGTGTCCAAGGGGTATAACCACTCAGGATCCTAAGTTATACAGAAGGCTTGATCCAGACAAGGTGGCAGAGCGTGTTGTGGAGGTCTTTAAGTCCATAGATGTGGAGTTGAGAAAGATATTTGCACCCATGGGCAGAAGTACAGAACTGCCCATTGGCATGTCAGATGGTCTCAGTGCAGATGACCCAGCAGTGGCTGAAAGACTCCAGATAAGTTATGCATGTTAATAACAGGTTT
>JAADHP010000264.1 GCA_013151785.1 Nitrospirota bacterium
TCCTGAAGACTAAGAACTTTCATTAAGAAAGTAAGACCCAGTGGTGGTTCATCATCCCATTGATGCAATAAAATTTAAATAATAAAAAACAAAATCTTTTTCAGTCTTCAGGTGATAGATAAGTATCTTGATGTATGTTACTGTCGGTATTGCTACATGGCCTTCTTCACCACCACTGGGTCTCTATGATTTGTTCTTTACCTGATTCAGTCTATGGCATTGAAAAGATAGGTTACTGTATTGAGGAATCCTGTGGATTGCCTTATTTTTATGAGGTGCCCTGCCTTGGTCTTAAGGGTTTTGGACAGATATGCTAAATTATGTTAAAATTATCAGTTAATTACTTCTAACCCAAAATTCTAAACCATGGATAATAAAAAGAAGAAATCCCTGATAGAGGCCCTGCTGTTTGTCTCTGGTGAGCCTATCTCTCTGAAGGAACTTCAGAGAATAACCGAGTTTGCATCCGGAGAGATTGAATACCTCCTGCAGGAGCTTATGGCCGAGTACAGAACTCGCGAGGGTGCCCTTGAGATTGTACAGGTAGCAGAGGGCTATCAGATGGTAACAAGGCCTGAGTATGCTGACTGGATAAAGAAATTCAGATCAACTCCATCTACAAAACTCTCCATGGCAGCACTGGAGACCCTTGCTGTCATAGCATATCGACAGCCTATTACAAAGGCAGAGATTGAACAACTGCGGGGTGTAAACTCCGATGGCGTGATAAAGAACCTGCTTGAAAGACGACTTATAAAGATCGTTGGCAAGAAAGAAACTCCCGGCAGACCTCTCCTGTATGGTACAACAAAGGAATTCCTCATGTTTTTCGGATTAAAGGATCTCACAGAACTCCCCACCCTCAGGGAACTCAGTCCAGAAGAATTGTAATAGGTTTTGAATTTTCCAGGAACGCCTGATAAGTAAACATATTGAAAACAGAAGAAATTTGGAATATAATAAAATCAGGGAGTGTCATGTGAGGGGTGGTAATAATTTGAAAGGAGGGTGAAGAAATGGCAACAGTACAATTAGAAGACAAGGAAGTTGAGGTACTGAAGGAAATCCTCTGGTCCTATTTAGGTGACCTTCGCTTCGAGATTGCTGACACAGATAATAAGAACTGGCGTGACTTTTTAAAAGAAAAAGAGATGATTGTAAAGCAGGTTATTCCCAAGCTGGAAAAAGCCACATGATTTGATTTCACGATTGTTTGTTATAGTTTCATTCTTATCCTTGAAAATCACAGAAACCGAGCACTTCCCGTAGGTGCTCGGTTTTGAATTATTATTTCCTTACACTGCTGTCCAAAAAAGATTTAGTAAGAAGAAAGGCAGGGTGCCGAAGAAAAATAATGCCCACACCTTTGAAAATAGAAAAATCCTTCTGAAACAGGAGGTGAAGAGGTGGCTCATCATCCCATTAATGCAATAGGATTTAAATTATAAAAGACACAGCATTTTCAACCTTCAGGTGATACATAAGGTTGTTGGTGTAAGTCACTGTCGGTATTGCTACATGGTCTTCTTCACCACCTCTTCACCTCTGCAAAGAAGCATCTATGCCTGACCTTACCCTGTCATTGAATACAAGTTAGTACAGGGAGTAATCCTGTGGATTGCCTTATTTTTATGAGGTGCCCTGCCTTGATAGTATTTTATATTGGACAGGTGTGATTTCCTTATTGATTTTTTCCTCGTAGCAAGGAGGTCCCCGAAAAGTCGTAGACTTTTTGGGGCAGAAGCCATGGATGGCCTGCGAGAATGACTGAGAAGGCAATACCTGTGTGCCTGTAAAGTTGACTGGATAGTCAATCACTGTTTTAAGGGCAAAAAGATAAGTTGGTAACAATTCTCTAAAATGATATATAATTTATGTTACATATTCTCTTGTAGAGGAGGTTATCGTGGAGCGTTACGATCCTGAAAAGATTGAGCTAAAATGGCAAGCATACTGGAGAGAAAAAGACCTGTTCCTGACAAAAAAGGACACGACCAAGAAAAAATTCTACTGCCTTGAGATGTTCCCCTATCCCTCAGGAAAGATCCATATGGGGCATGTGAGAAATTATGCCATCGGAGATGTGATAGCAAGATATAAAAGGATGAGGGGCTACAATGTGCTTCATCCCATGGGCTGGGATGCCTTTGGCCTGCCTGCTGAAAACGCTGCAATACAGCATGGTGTGCATCCTGCCAGATGGACATACGAAAATATTGATTATATGAAAAAACAACTCCAGAGAATGGGACTGAGTTATGACTGGTCCAGGGAGGTAACCACCTGTTCACCCGAGTACTATAAATGGAACCAGTGGTTCTTTCTGAAGATGTATGAAAGGGGGCTTGCCTACAGAAAGAGTTCCTCTGTTAACTGGTGTCCCTCCTGCAGTACTGTTCTTGCCAATGAACAGGTGATAGACAACAGGTGCTGGAGGTGTGACAGTGAAGTGCATCAAAAGGAGCTTGAGCAATGGTTTTTAAAGATAACAGCCTATGCTGAGGAGCTTCTTAAGGGGTGTGAGGAACTATCTGAAGGCTGGCCAGAGCATGTTATCACAATGCAGCGCAACTGGATTGGTAAAAGCGAAGGTGTTGAGATGGACTTCCCCCTGGCAGACAGTAATGAAGCTATCAGGATATTTACCACAAGGCCAGACACGCTGTGGGGTGCCACATTTGTCTGTCTGTCACCCATGCATCCACTAACTGAAAGGCTTGTGGACGACAGCAGTGCACTTCAGGAGATAAGGGCGAAATATGGTGTTATGGAAGAGAAACACGGCCTTTTTACAGGCAGATATGCTATTAATCCCATGAATGAAGAGCGGATACCCATATATATTGCCAATTTTGTGCTTATGGAGTATGGTACTGGGGCAATAATGTCTGTGCCTGCCCATGACCAGAGGGATTTTGAGTTTGCAAAGAAATACAACCTGCCCATAAGGGTTGTTATCGTTCCGGAGGAAGGGTTAAAAGAGCCTCTTGAGAATGCCCATGAAGGAGAAGGCATCCTCAAAGACTCGGGAGAGTTCTCTGGAATGAACAACACTGATGCCATCAGGGCTATTGGTGAATATATAGAGAAAAAGGGCATTGGCAGAAGGGTTGTGAATTACAGATTGAGGGACTGGGGCATATCAAGACAACGCTACTGGGGCACACCCATTCCGATTATATACTGTGATGATTGTGGAATCGTACCTGTTCCCGAGGAGCAGCTACCAGTGGTTCTGCCTGAGAATGTCTCCTTTTCCGGCACAGGGCTTTCACCTCTGCTCCAATGCGAGGAATTTGTTAATACCACATGCCCCACATGTGGTAAAAGGGCGCGCCGTGAAACAGATACAATGGACACCTTTGTTGATTCCTCATGGTACTTTATTGCCTACTGCTTCAGCCATGGCAGGCTGGATCTGCCCGGGGCTGTAAACAATGAAGATTCAGAGATACACTACTGGATGCCTGTGGATCAGTACATCGGTGGGGTGGAGCATGCTGTTCTACATCTGCTGTATTCCAGGTTCTTTACAAGGGTTCTCAGGGAGATCGGGCTTGTCAGGACAGACGAACCCTTTAAAAGACTTCTCACCCAGGGAATGGTCTGCAAGGAGACCTTCAGGTGTCCTGAACATGGATGGCTTTTGCCTGAGGAGGTAAAGGATGAGAGATGTGCAAAATGTGGAAAAGAGGTTATCCGTGGCAGGGTTGAAAAGATGTCCAAATCCAAAAAGAATGTTGTTGACCCTGATTATCTCATAAAAACCTATGGTGCAGACACCTCAAGGTTGTTCTCCCTCTTTGCTGCCCCGCCTGAGAAGGATCTTGAATGGTCTGACAGGGGTATAGAAGGTGCCCACAGATTCCTCCACAGGATCTGGAATTATATACAAACCAACAGAGACCACCTGCTCAGTGTAAAGGATGTACCTGTCAAAACCACTGATAATTCGATGCCCCTGTTCAGAAAGACCCATCAATGTATCAAAAAGGCCACCACTGATATAGAGACACGTTACCAGTTCAATACTGCTATTGCCCAGTTGATGGAACTGTTCAATACAGTATCTTCCTTTCAGCCTGCCACTGATGATGACTGGACTGTCCTCAGATTCAGCATAAAGAATCTGCTCCTGCTCCTGAGCCCCTTTGCACCACACATATCAGAGGAACTCTGGCAGGTTATTGGCGAGAAGCCAAGCATACTTGAGCAGCCCTGGCCAGAATGGGACGAAGAGGCTGCCCGGGAAGAGGAGATCGAACTGGTAATACAGGTTAACGGCAAGGTAAGGGCAAAGAGGATGGTTCCAGCCACAATTAATGAAGATGAAATAAGAAACCTGGCACTTTCAGATGAACGGGTACAGAGGTATTTAGATGGCAGGGAGGTTAAAAAGGTAATTGTCGTAAAGAATCGGCTTGTAAACATTGTGGTCAGATAAATGGATGACCTTGACTTTATGAGGCTAGCCCTTGAGGAGGCCCTGAAGGCATACAAAAAGGATGAGGTTCCCGTAGGTGCCATAATTGTCAGGAACGGCGATATAATATCAAGGGCACATAACCTCAGAGAGACCACCCGTGACCCCACTGCCCATGCAGAGATACTTGCCATAAGAGAGGCATCAAAGAGGCTCAATAACTGGCGGCTCCTTGACACCACCCTCTATGTAACAAAAGAACCCTGCCCCATGTGTGCCTCTGCCATTGTGCATGCCCGTATCAAGAGGGTGGTATATGGCTGCAAGGACCCGAAAGGTGGAGCAGCAGAGAGCCTCTACCATCTGCTAAGTGATATCCGCCTTAATCACCAGGTGGAATTTCTTTCAGGCGTCCTTGAAAAGGAGTGCGCAGAGATATTGACCGACTTCTTCAGACAAAGAAGAATACCCAGGAAATAATAGAACCCAACTCCGCCCCCATTAGTTTAAAAATTTAAGAAATTCTAAAGATAATTGATATAAATAAAAAATATCAATCTATAAATACTATTGGAATGGATAACCATTTGTCAATCAGAAAACTCTTATGAAATCTGTAGGAATATTCTTACGGTGGATATTGTCTTTCAACAGGAAATTGCTTTCAGAGTCTTTCAACAAAATCCTTTATTCGTGAGACACCTTCCTCTATGGCCTCCATGTTGCAGGTATAGGCAAGACGTATATGGGTATCTGTATTGTTGCTTCCAAAATCAATACCAGGTGTGACAGCAACATGGCTTTCCTCAAGGAGTCTTCTTGAGAAATCCATTGAGTTCAAAGAGTATCTTCCTATATCAGCCCAGATGTAGAAGGCACCCTCAGGATGGGCATCAATCAAGAATATATCCTTAAGTGAATTATAAAGATAATCCCTCCTGAGCCGGAAGGTCTCTCTTATGCCATTGAGATAATCCCTATCAAATGCCTCCATAGCAGCATACTGTGCAGGTGTATTTGCTGCAATAAATATATTCTGTATGATAACCTCTGCCTTACGGACAAGTGATTCTGGTAGTATCATCCAGCCCAGCCTGAGCCCTGGCATACAGAAATACTTTGAAAAACTATTGATCACTATTACATCCTCTGAGAACTGGAGTGCTGTGCTTGCACTACCCTCATAAACAAGTCCGTGATAGATCTCATCGGATATGAACCACAGCCCCTGCTGTTGCGAAAACTCAACCAGTTCTTTCATCTCCTCATCTCTGTAAACAGTGCCTGTTGGATTGGAAGGCGAGGAGACCATAAGTGCACCCGCATCACTCTGAAGAGGAATCATATCTTTATTGAGCTTATACGATGTTTCCGGTCCAATGGGAACAAAGATTGGCTCACTATTCAAGAAATAAATAAAGTTCTTATAACATGGATAGGAGGGGTCTGTTAGGACTATTCTTTTCCCTTTATGGGTAAGAAGCGAGAACACAACAAGGAAGGCACCTGATGTGCCAGGTGTTATTATTATCCGCTCTGGCGAGACCTTCACATTATAATTAGTGAGATAGTACTCGGATATCTTCTCCCTCAGTTCAACAAGCCCTCTTGCTGGTGTATAAAAGAATCTCCTGTCCTTTATAGCCCTTATGTATGCCTCCTGAACCTTCTCAGAGGGTGGCAGGTCAGGCTCTCCCACCTCCATATGTATTGCATCAGGTATCTCTCGTGCCCTGGCAAGAACATCCATAACTATAAAGGGACTTATCTTTCTAATAGCTCCTTCCATATCCTCTCCACCTGCCTCCTGGTTTTCTCCATACCATCAGAGTTGTCTATAACAAAATCTGATCTTTTGATCTTTTCCTCTATGGGCATCTGATGAGAAAGCCTCTGCCTCACCTCTTCCAGATCCATGCCCTTTTCACGCAGCCTTTTAATAACCACATCCCTGTCTGCAGTAACAGTGATAACCCTGTCGTATCTATTTTGAGAGCCTGTCTCAAAGAGCAAAGGGATTTCCACCACTATATTCCTGCCTTTATGAGCCTTTATAAATGCTTCTATTTCATCAAAAACATGGGGGTGTAATATAGCCTCAAGCTCCTTCCTTTTCTTCTCAGAGCTAAAGACCTCACTGGCAAGGGCCTTTCTGTCGATCACATCTCCTGAAAATACCCCCCTGCCAAAGACCTCACCTATCTGTATCTTTATATCCTCTCGCGTTAAGAGATTATGAACAATATCATCGGCACTTATTGTGGCAGCCCCAAGGGATGCAAAGATCTTCAATACAGTGGTCTTTCCTGTGCCCAATCCACCTGTGATTGCTATAACCATTCAGTTAAAGGCTTTCCCTGAGGATTTTCTTTAATTCCTTTAATCTCTTCAATGCCTCTTCCGGAGTGATCCTGTCAGTGTCTATCTTTTCAAGCCTTGAAATCAGAGGCTCATAATTATAGGAAAACAGATCAAGCTGCTGGGTCTTTCGTCTGCCCTTCTTGCCTGCCACCCTTGGCAGACCTGTTTCTGTAATCTCAGCACTCTCCAGGTTGGTAAGTACCTCCATGGCCCTTTTGACCACCTCTTCAGGCAGACCAGCAAGCCTTGCCACATGGATACCATAGCTCTTATCAGCAGGGCCTCGTTCGATCCTTCTGAGAAAGATAATCTCCTCTCCCCACTCCTTCACAGCAACATTATAGTTCTTCACACCCTGATGGGTCATGGCAATCTCTGTAAGCTCATGATAATGGGTGGCAAAGAGCGTGCGTGCCTTGATGTTCTGCAGTATATACTCTGCAACAGCCCAGGCAATACTTATTCCATCAAAGGTGCTTGTTCCCCTTCCCACCTCGTCAAGGATTATAAGACTTCTGCTGGTGGCATTATGAAGGATATTTGCCGTCTCTATCATCTCCACCATAAAGGTACTCTGCCCCCTTGAGAGATAATCTGATGCACCTATCCTTGTAAATATCCTGTCTACTATGCCTATGGTTGCCTTCTCTGCAGGCACAAAAGAGCCCATCTGTGCCATCAGCACTATAAGTGCTGTCTGCCGCATATAGGTCGACTTTCCAGCCATGTTTGGTCCTGTAATGATAAGTAACCTGTGCTCTTCCGTATCCATATAGGTACTGTTTGGGATAAACCGTTCTTCAAAGGAGGCCTTCTCCAGTACAGGATGGCGTCCTTCTATTATCTCGATAATGCCTGAATCATCAACCTTTGGTCTTACATAGTTACTCTTCTTTGCCACTATGGAGAGAGAGAAGAGGAAATCAATCACACCAAGTGCCCTTGCTGTCTCTAATATCCTGTCACCATAAGAGGCAGCCTCCCTTAATATCTCCTGGAATAGCTCATACTCAAGCCCCTTAAGCCTCTCCTCAGCCCCAAGCACCTTGTTTTCATAATCCTTCAACTCCTCTGTAATAAATCTCTCGGCATTTACAAGGGTCTGTTTCCTTATATAATCATCAGGCACAAGGTGGAGATTGGGCTTTGTAACCTCGATATAGTAACCAAAAACCTTGTTGAATCCTATCTTGAGTGAGGATATGCCTGTTCTTTCTTTCTCCCGTCTTTCCAGTGCTGTAATATAATCCTTACTCTTTGTTGACAGTGCTCGCAGCTCATCCACATCCCTGTTAAAACCATCCTTTATAATGCCACCCTCTTTCAGGCTGCTGGGAGGGTTTTCCACAATTGCCCTGCCAATGAGTTCACATAGATCATTAAAATCATGCACCTTTGTTATAAGTTCAGCAATCAATGGAACAGACACACCTGAAAGGGCCTTTTTAATATAGGGAATGGCTGTAAGGGAGTTTTTCATGGCAATGAGGTCCCTGGCATTGGCAGTCCTTTGCAGTATCCTTGTGGCGATCCGTTCTATGTCCTGTATCTTTCTCAGATAGGTTCTCAGGATATCCTGTAGTTCATAATCATTTAGAAAGGTCTCAACCACATCAAGCCTTTTATTAATAAGTTCTATGTCCACAAGAGGACGGGTTATGTTCTGTCTTAAAAACCTTCCGCCCATGGGAGTAAGGGTCTCATCCAGTATATCCAGGAGGGTATGCTCTTGAGTGCCATCTCTCAGGTTCTCTGTAAGTTCCAGATTGGTCTTTGTAGTGGCATCAAGAAACATGAACTGGGACTGTCTCAGCAGTACAGGCCTGCTTAAAACAAGGTTGCCTTTCTGGTTTTCATGGAGATAATTTATAAGTGCTCCTGCAGAAGAGACTGCAGCACGCAGTTCCTCAAGACCAAACACCTCAAGGGAGTAAACCTTAAAGTACTCTGTAATGGTTTTGTATGCCTCAGAATAATCAAAATACCACTGATCATAATAGGTTGCATACAGTCCGTTCAACACATACTCATAATGGATATCATCCTTCAGGTTTTCAGGACAGAGAACCTCCTTTGGATTAAACCTTGTAATCTCATCCTCCAGTGGCCTGTCGCTCTCATACACTATAAACTCACCTGTAGATAGGTCTGCAATTGCAATACCGTGTTTCGCACCATCAGCACAGAAGGCCAGAATAAAGTTGTTCTCCTTTGGATTCTCAGGCGTATGGGTGCCAGGCGTTATGACCCTTACCACCTCACGTCTTACAATACCCTTTGCAGTATCAGGGTCTTCAACCTGCTCACATATGGCAACCTTGTATCCTGCCTTTATGAGTTTCGTGATATAACCTTCTGCAGAGAAGTATGGTATGCCACACATGGGAATGGGATTGTCTTTACCCCTGTCGCGGGTTGTCAGGGTTATCTGGAGTATGGATGAGGCAATCTCAGCGTCTCTACCAAACATCTCGTAGAAATCGCCAAGGCGGAAAAACACAATCGCATCAGGATATTCGTCTTTGATGCTGAAGTATTGTTTCATAAGGGGAGTGAGTTCAGCCATATGATTATTAAAAACAATTTCTCAAAGAAAGTTCAACTGTGTGCCCAAAATTGCCAGAGTCAATTTTATGGACAGATGGGTATAGGGTTTTCATCTCATTCTCAGCGGACATCCATGTCCGCTTCCGAGGGAATTTTGCAATTTGCCCTCCTGGCAAATCTTGTGCAAAATTAAAACCGTTCAAACCCCTATACCCATCTGTCCCAATAGTGATTGTTCAGTTATTTGACTTAAGGATCAGGCTG
>JAADHP010000158.1 GCA_013151785.1 Nitrospirota bacterium
TCAACCCTACTTATCCGTTCTCCTGTCTTTCCTTCTTCTATGTGTATTGTTTTTCTCTTAGAGTGGTAAATATCTCTATACCTATCTACGAAATCAACATTTTCTTCCTTGACAACCTGCTTAATTATAGCTATAATTTTTAATGCCTTCAGAGCTTTATAATTATATTAATGTTATTGTGGGAGGAGTCTTGATTTACAGAACCCAAGAAAATTCAAAGTAAAAAATGACAGCCAAGGCCTATCTCTGCAGGTGTTCTCAGGAAATAAACTTGAACGGGCATAAACTATATGACCGGCTCTGTAAGAACACCCATCAGATTGAATCCTACCAGATAGTCTCTTGCTTTAATGATCAAATAGAAGGTGAAGATATCTTTGTTTCACCTACATTAATGGTCAATATTCAGCACTCTATATTACCTGACAGGGTGATAGATCAGTTAATTGAAGCAGAACAAAAACGATTTGATAATGTTCAGGTAAAGGGATTCAACTACAAAATTGAGCCTGATGTCATTATAGTAAGCAAAGATAGAGAATGTATTAATGACTTTTTGTCAACATATGCTGGAGTGCTGAATATAACGCCTATCCTCTTGGAGAAGGCTTTCTCGAAGGATATTTATTCAGGAGAGCTCGTAAGTATTGAGGGCAATTTAAACAATTACAGACTATCAGTACTGATGCCTTATCCGGTAGATTTCACAAAATGTTCACACTGTGGTAACTGTGTAATGTGCTGTCCTGAAAAGTGTATAGATGAGTCGCTTACTTTTAAGATGTATAAATGCAGTTATTGTGGCGAGTGTGAAAAGAACTGTCCCGAGGAAGCAGTAGATATTCACCGTTACAATGAAGTAAACCTACAGGCACCACAGATTGTGATAGATGAAAACATAAAGATTGATATGCCCCATGACAGAAGAGGGATTCATGGATTTAATGATTATAAAGATTTATTCAAAAATATTGGCCAGTACAGAGTAAACGAATACATTATACATGTAAGTGAGGTATGTCAATACCATGTTGGTTTTGACAGGGGGTGCAAAAGATGTCTCAATGTATGTACTACTGGTGCAATCAAAAAGGATAAAGATTCTTTAGTAGTTGATCACTTCCTGTGCTCTGACTGTGGGGCCTGTGTGGCTGTCTGTCCCACAGGTGCCATGCAATATGCACCCTTTAGCGATAAGCTCTTCATGGATTACCTGAACGGTATTGATATTCAGGGACTTCAAATCGTATTTGCAAACGAAGAGACCCTTAAAAGATTTCACTGGCATAATATTGGTAAAAGATTTAATAGAACCCTCTTTATTGAACATCCCAATCCAGCTGCTTTAAACATTATGCAGCTAATGTACTTATTTAATAGAGGGGTCAAGAAGGTACTACTTCAAAAAACAGAGAACAATTTAAAATACGAACATCAATTTATAAATAACATAATAAGGCAGCTTTTTGAAAAAGATGTTTTTATAGATATTTTTGACTTAGAAAACCTTGATAATCCCTCTGAAGAGAGCGGACTTATCGAAGTGGACTCAAACCATAGACCAGAATACAGATTTAGAGGATATACCTTTTCTGTTATTCTTAAAGACCTTTTTGAGAAAAGTAAAAAGGATGTCCTGACAATTGAAGACCCTCAGGAGAGGTTTTGTTTAATAGACTGTATTGGTGAGAAGTGTTCTCTTTGTCTGGCCTGTGTTAATGTCTGCAAGGTTGGTGCAATAAAGGCCGTAGAAGAAGATTTCAGCCTAAGGATCAAACCCTCAGAATGTATCAACTGTGGTCTATGCGCTGATCTCTGTCCTGAAAAGGCATTGACTATTAAAATCATAGGAGATATTAATGAAAGCTTTTTTGAGGAAAAACTGTTGGCACATGATGAGCCATTGAGATGTAAAAGGTGCGGAAAGGTGTTCGGTAATAAAAAGGTATACGATGAGGTTATCAGACGGCTTATCTCTGTAGGATTATTTGAAGAAAAAGGGAAGTTCCTACATTTATGTGAGGATTGCCGTGTAATAGCAATGATTGAAGGTGGCTTTGAAGGAGACAATAATGTCTGATCACACCGATACGAACTTATTATCTGCGGGCAGGGCCTTTCTGTACAGATTATTAAAGGCATTTTTCATCACAGAGCCGAATGAAGAGTCTTATAAGTTTTTGAAATCAGCTCTGGAGATAATTCAACAGAATAGAATAAACAGCAGGTTTGATCAATCTGTAAGAGACCTGCTGGAGTATTTAAAAAACGGAATTGAGGAGATCCAGAAAGAGCATTATCATCTATTTGTAGACCCTTACTCAGAGAGCCAGGTTCCCCTAACTGTTTCAATGTATCTGGAAGGGAGAAACTATTCAAAAACCCTTGCAGAGGTTAAAGAGACTATTGCAGAGGCTGGCATCGAAGCCAGAGAGGGAATCGGTGTGCCTGAGGACTACATACCTTTTTTATTTGAGGTTATGGAGGTATTAATATCTGAAAACAGTGGTACTCATAGAATACAGGAGACTATTTTTAAAGGATTTTTATTGCCTTCGGTTAACGGACTTGCAGATCAACTAAAACAGAAGGGGCAAGGTTTTTATAATGCAGTTGGCCACTTTCTGGATGCCTATATTGTGCTGGAGAAGGAATACTTTGAAGAAACAAAGGGGAATAAATTGCCCGAACAAAGCTAACTGACAAGGAGGTGAGAGAGTCATGAAAGAAAAAAAGGGCATTGATCGCAGGGCCTTTTTAAAAGGGCTGACGCTGGTTGGAACAATTTCAGCGGTGCTTGGCTCGAGTGCAAAAAAAGTCGAGGCAGGAACGAAAAGAGAGGTTCCCAATCAGACACTCTACCGGGAGACTGAGGAGTTCAAAAAGTATTATGAATCTTTAAGATACTGACAATGGAGGATTAATCATGGCTAGTTTCAAGATTCTCAACACAGGTAAAGACAGACAGAATTCAAAAACCCTGCGACTGAATCCAAACATGGCAAGAAGGTCGTTTTTGAAGCTGGCAGCAGTTGCCACTGCGGTTGCTGGTACAGGCCTTGGTGTAACGATGGTTAAGAAATCTTCTGCTGAAACCAAAAAAACACCCTATCCGAGCTCAAAGCTTGTAAAGACTGTTTGCACACACTGTGCGGTTGGTTGTGGTGTGGTTGCCGAGGTGCAAAACGGGGTATGGGTTCGTCAGGAGATAGCCCAGGACCATCCTATTTCCCGCGGGGCCCATTGCTGTAAGGGGGCTTCTGCCCGTGAGATGGTAACCAGTGAGAAACGTCTTAAATACCCAATGAAGAAGTCAGGTGGTAAGTGGCAGAAACTAAGCTGGAAGCAGGCCCTTGATGAGGTTGCCGGAAAACTAATGGAAATAAGGGAAAAATATGGCCCCGATGCCGTGATGTGGATAGGCAGCGCAAAGGTCTCAAACGAGATGGCCTATCTGCAGAGAAAGCTTGCTGCCTTCTGGGGCACAAACAACATAGACCATCAGGCCAGGATTTGCCATTCAACGACAGTGGCAGGTGTTGCCAATACCTGGGGCTACGGAGCTATGACAAATAGCATAAATGACATCCGTCATTCAAAGTGCATTTTCATGATTGGCTCAAATGCTGCAGAGGCCCATCCAATCGCCATGCAGCATATACTGCATGCTAAAGAGAAAAATGATGCAAGGGTGATAGTAGTTGATCCACGTTTTACAAGAACAGCTGCGAAGGCAACCGATTATGTTCGCATCCGCTCAGGCACAGATGTGGCATTCATAATGGGACTGATCCATGTGATTCTTAAAAATGGCTGGGAAGACAAGGAGTTCATACAGGCAAGGGTTGCCGGTTTTCCTGAACTTAAAAGGGAGGTGGAGCATTATACTCCAGAGGTGGTCTCAGACATAACCGGTGTGCCTGCTGATGAAATTGTAAGGATTGCAAAGCTGATGGCCACTCACAGACCGGGCACAGTGATATGGTGTATGGGAGGCACCCAGCATTCAACTGGTTCTTCAAACACCAGGGCCTACTGCATACTCCAGCTTGTGCTTGGTAACATGGGTGTAAGCGGTGGTGGCTGTAACATCTTCCGTGGGCACGACAATGTGCAGGGTGCTACTGATATGTGTGTACTGTCGCATTCGTTGCCAGGTTATTACGGCCTCAGTGATGGTGCCTGGAAGCACTGGTGCAGGGTCTGGGATGTGGATTACAACTGGATGGTCAAACGTTTCCAGAGCAAAAAGATGATGAATACCAAGGGCTTTACCCTTTCACGCTGGTACGAGGGCGTGATTCAGGAAGACAAGATTCATCAGCAGCCTTTAAGAGCGGTGGTATTCTGGGGTGCAGCATCAAACTCCCAGAGCCAGTATCACAAACTGAAAAAGGCCCTCGATAAAATTGACCTTGTGGTGGTGATAGACCCCTTCCCCACAATGACCGCGGTTGCATCTGATAAAGATAATGTCTATCTACTTCCAAGCTCATCACAGTACGAGACCTCTGGAAGCATAACCGCCTCGAACCGTTCCATTCAATGGCGCTACAAGGTGGTTGATCCTGTCTGGGATTCCAGGGACGACTACACTATCATGAGGGAGCTTGTTAAGAGATTCGGATTTGAGAAGGAGTTTTACAAAAACATAAAGGAGATTCCGGAGGATATTACAAGAGAGATAAACAAAGGCACCCTTACCATTGGCTACAATGGCCAGACCCCTGAGAGGATCAAGAAACACACCGACTACTGGCATACCTTTGATGTGGATACACTTCAGGCAAGAGGTGGGCCATGCGATGGCGAGTACTATGGACTGCCATGGCCGTGCTGGACCACTGAGCATCCTGGCACACCTATCCTTTACGACATCTCAAAACCAGTGGCAAAGGGAGGGCTTCCATTCCGTGCAAGGTTTGGAACTGAATACACATACCCAAGTGGCAGAAAGGAAAACCTGCTGGCAGCCGAGGGCTCTGCCCCTCCTGGCTCTGAGGTAAAGGGTGGATATCCAGAGTTCAAGGATGTGGTGCCAGGAACCAACTGGAAGACCGATCTCAGTCAGAAGACCATAAAGGAGGCCCTGAGGCGTGGAATGGCACCTTTTGGTAATGCCCGTGCCCGTTGCTATGTCTGGAACTTCCCGGATCCAATCCCCATTCACAGGGAGCCGCTACATTCACCAAGACCTGATTTAATAAAGAAATACCCAACCTGGGAGGACAAACCAAATCATTACCGTGTGGATACCCGTTACCGTAGCGAGCAAAAACCCGACTGGGTCAAGGAATTTCCACTTATACTTACTACCGGTAGACTTGTTGAATACATGGGCGGTGGAGCCGAGACCCGCAGCAACAAATACCTTGCAGAGCTTCAGCCAGAAATGTTTGCTGAGATAAATCCGGTTACGGCAAACAACTATGGTATCCGAAACGGTGATATGATCTGGGTTGAGTCGCCCAATGGTGGACGCGTAAAGGTAAAGGCCAAATTCAGTGAAAGGGTGGATGAAAAGACCATCTTCCTGCCCTTCCACTTTGGCGGACACTTTATGGGTGATGTTTGGGCTGGCAGATATCCTGAGGGAACCGTGCCCTACGCACTTGGCGAGCCTGCCAACATTGTGACCAACTATGGCTACGATATTGTTACTCAGATGCAGGAGACCAAGACCGGTCTATGCAGGATCAAGAAGGCATAAAGGAGGGCTGAAAGATGGCAAGAATGAGATTCCTTTGTGATACAGAAAGATGTATAAACTGTAATGGCTGCACTGTGGCCTGCAAGGATGGTAACAATATCCCTGTTGGCATTAACCGACGCAGGGTGGTTACCATAAACGAGGGTCGTCCGGGTGAGCAGAGTCTTTCCATTGCCTGTATGCACTGTTCAAAGGCTCCATGTATTGCTGTTTGTCCGGTGGATGCCCTGTTTCAGCGTGAAGATGGGATAGTGCTTCTTGACAAGAAAAAATGCATTGGTTGTGGTTACTGCTTTTTTGCCTGCCCTTTTGGAGCACCCCAGTTTCCAAAAGGCAATGTCTTTGGTGCCCGTGGTGTGATGGACAAATGCACCTTCTGTGCAGGTGGCCCTGAGGAGGATTTTAGCGAAGAGGAAAGGAAGCTTTACGGACAAAACCGTATTGCCGAAGGAAAGCCACCACTATGTGCAGCCATGTGTGCCACTAAGGCCCTGCTTGCTGGTGATGCAGATGTGGTGTCAAAGATATATCAGGAGAGGGTATTTCAGCGGGGCTCTGGTGGAAGTAGCTGGGGAAGCAAGGTCTCCACAAGGGCCTATGGTAGGTAATTTATTTGATGTTTTTGCTGAAGGGTATTACATTTTCACTCATTCTCGCTGGCCCTCCATGGCCAGCTCCGAGGACGCACACTGTATGAGCCATCACGGCTCATACAGTGGTGTGCTGAAACCGTTCAAATGTAATACCCTTCAGATATTATCCATATTGCCCTTCACTTAAAGAAAGGGGTGAAAATCGATGAGAATTGTTAAAACGATAACCCTGATGTTAATAATGTTTATATTTATTGCAGTAGTAGTGGCTGCATCTTCCCAGATAATGCTTCGGCCTCATCCGGGCAATTATTACGAAAATTACAAAGGCTTTACAGATATGATTGTGGGCGAGTGGTCTGCCAGGGGGCAACAGTTTACCACATGGCAGAGCCAATATGTAAGAAAGGTTACAGGCTGGGCAGTTGTGGGGATAATAGTGCTGTTTGCCTTGCACATGATTACGGTTGGCAGAAAGGAGCTTCCTGCAGGTGGAGAAGAGATCCCCTGGTATAGCCTCTTAAACAGGGTGGTTCACTGGCTGGCTGCAGTTTCGGTTAGCATTCTTGTCATTACAGGGTTAATAATGACCTTTGGGAAATACCTTGGTGGTGGTGCCTTTGTAAGGTTTTTAAGGTATGTTCACGGTGTAGTTGGAATCTTTACAGTGCTACCAGTGGGTGTGATGCTGATAATGTGGGCAAAAGACTCGGTTTTCAGAGGCTACGATATTACATGGCTTGTCAGGTTTGGGGGGTATTTAAGCAAGAGCCACGAGCCCCTGCCAGCAGGAAAGTTCAACGCAGGGCAGAAGATATGGTTCTGGATTTCAACTCTGTCGAGTATTGTAATGTTTTATACAGGTTATTTGATGTTTTATTTTTCTGCTACTACCGATGGTTTAAGAACTGCTGCCCTTGTTCACAATATACTGGCCGTGCTTTTACTTGTTGCCTTCCTTGGACATCTTTATATGGTACTGTATATCTACTCGGGTGCCCTGAAGAGCATGATAAATGGCAAGAAGTATGAAAAGACAGTCCAGTTTCTGTATAGCGAGTTTTACAGGAAGATAAAGGAGGGTTAAAGACTAAGAGTTAGCTTTAAGATTTCAGAAAATCAAGAAGCTTCCTCTGAGAGAGCTTTTAAACCTTTACGCAGTGTTGTTATAGTAGCCATTAATGGAAATACCCTTACATAAAAAGTAAGCAGTTCGGTTTGTCTTGTAAGTTGTTTAAAATTTTAAATATTGTATAATTAGATAAAAAGTTTTAGGTGTTTAGGGGAGCTTAGGGTAATGGACCTTCCCGATGAAGTAGAATTGAAAGATAAATATAAACTATACCTGAAAAAAAGAAAGACAGATAAATATATTAGCGATCTTTGTCAGGATGGACTCATCTGGTGGTTCAACATGGATACCCCATCAATCATTGCACACCTTGTACCGTTATTAACTCAGCATGTAAACAAAAAGGAGTTTCCAGAGAGGCTATCTTTTCTTATCGAGGCAACAAAGCAGAACATCTCGCACGAGAGTATGGAGGGCTTTTATAAACTTTTCCTGAAAAAGAAGGATCTTGAGGCTGTTGCGGCAGTTATAGGTGCTGGTGTTGCATCCATATGGGACAGTGGAAGGGGATTTAGCAGATACCATATCTGGCTGAAACGAATAGATGATATTTTGTCCAGAAAAGATACACTCAGCCCATTAGCCATAGCATCTCTTACTGGATTTAAGGGTCTTATTGAGCTTACAGGGATAGATATAAAGAGAGCCTACGAGACCTATATTAGACAGCGAGTAAGTGCAGAGATGGCTGGCTCATATGACCTGATGATATACTTTGCATCGGCCTGTTCTTATGCCCTAATCTGGATGGGCAGGCTTAATGAGGCTGAAATGGTGATTGCTGATGCTGAGGTCCTATCTGAACTTCCTGAGGTAAACATTGCTGTCAGAACATATTTTAATTGCACCAGAGGGCTTTACTATTATGTTAGAGGTGAAATAAAAAAGGCAGAGATTTTATTGAGAAAAATTGTTGATCAGCCATTTTTTGAAGATCTTCCACCACCAGCATATTTTCTTACTTATGGTCATCTTTTGCTGACTCTTGCAAGGCTTGGTAAGGAAAAAGAGATAGAGGAAGTAGCAAGAAAGTTAAGAGAAAGGGTAGTTCCTGAAAGCAACTATTTTCACTTAAGTTATCTCCATTACAACCTTGGTACAGCCTATCTATTGCTTGGTGATCCTCAGCGGGCTCTTATTCATGCAAATGAGGCTACAGACAGGGCAAGGTTATCAGAGAGCAGGATTGCTCCTCATATTCCAGCATTATTATACGGACAGGCTTTATCTGACCTTGGGTTATTAGATGAAGCAATCGAACACTTCAGAAGTAATTTGTCAAAGTGGATTGCCAATAATTTTAATTTATTGGCCACAACCGGTTGTGTGGAGCTTGCAAACATTTATTTAAGAAAGGGGCTGGTAGAAAGGGCAAGATCTTACCTTGAAAAGGCAGAAGGGCTTGTAACATTTAGTGGCTGTCCGGTGGTTTTAAATAGAAGAGAAGGTTTCTTAAAGGCCGTTAAAACAATTGTATTACCCGAGAGCGATTGTCCTGATATTATGATTGATACTGGAACCAGGCCTGTCTGTATAAAAACTTTTGGCGATCTGGAATTAAGAATCGGTGAAACGATTTTGTATGACAGGAAATGGAGAGGCGGAAAAACAAAAACACTTTTAAAGGCACTGATAGTTTTTGGTGGTACCAAGGTCTCGTACGATGTATTAATGGATACACTGTGGCCAGAGGCATCAGGTGATACAGCAGAGGGAAATCTGAAGGTTACCCTGTCGAGACTGCGAAGAATAGGAGCTAAGAGAGATGAAAGACCTTTTCAGTGGCTTCTGGTAAAGAATAGAAGGATTTCTCTTGCAAAGCCACTGTGCGAGGTGGATTGTCTTATCTTCAAGGAGACATTAGAGTGGTTTTTTAAAAATAATAAAATTGATATTGAGCTTCTGAAAAAAGTCCTCAGTCTATATAAAGACGACTTTTTGGCCAGAGACTTAAATGAAACATGGATTATAAAACACAGGGAATTTTTAAAGGATCTGTTCGTTAAGGGGAGTATAGCTTTT
>JAADHP010000179.1 GCA_013151785.1 Nitrospirota bacterium
CCAGGTGTGCAGGCAGCACTTCTGGCCATTGATCTTGACACAGGTAAGATAAGGGCCATGGTGGGAGGCACTGACTTCTGGGAAACACAGTTCAACAGAGTCACACAGGCATTAAGACAACCTGGCTCTGCCTTTAAGCCAGTGGTCTATCTAACAGCATTGAGAAAGGGGTTTGTTACAGATGATACCATATATGATGTGGAGGTTGGATATCCCACACCAGAGAAGGATGATGTATGGACCCCTCGCAACTATGAGCTTGTTTACAACGGACCTGTTACCATAAAGGATGCCCTGTCACACAGTCTTAATGCAGCCACTGTCTGTCTTGCAGACACCATCGGGATAAAGAATATTATTAAGACAGCCAGAGAGCTTGGCATAAAGAGCAGGATATATCCCTATCTGTCATCAGCAATCGGTGCATCAGAGATAACTCTCTATGAGCTTGTATATGCCTATGCTGCTCTTGCAACAGGCTACAGACTCACCCCCCTTTACATTGAAAGCATAAAAAGTGCTGATGGTATTGTGCTTCAGGAAAACTACCCCCAGATTCAAAGGGTTATTGATGAGGCTGTGGTGGATGAGATGAGATATCTGCTCCGCTCTGTGATTCTCGAAGGCACGGGCAGACGGGCACGCGTGATCAACAGACCTGTCTATGGAAAGACCGGCACTACCAATGACTATACTGATGCCTGGTTTGTAGGCTTTGATGATAAACTGGCAGTAGGGGTCTGGGTGGGCAGAGATGATCACACACCTATAGGTCCAAAGGAAACCGGTGCAAGGGCAGCACTGCCAATCTGGATATATTTTATGAAAAATTATAGAAAATAATCAATTATGCGCCTCTGCCCAATCCTTCCCAAAGCCTATCTCCACTGTCAGTGGAACATCCAGCCGTATAACCCCCTCCATCTCCTCTTTTACAATATCCTTTATCTCATCCAGTTCGTTCTCCTTTACCTCAAGCAAAAGTTCATCATGAACCTGTAGTATCAATCTGCTTTTCAGGTTCCTCTCTCTGATCCTCCTGTGTATGGATATCATGGCCAGTTTTATTATGTCAGCTGCAGTTCCCTGCACAGGTGTATTCATGGCAAGCCTTTCTCCCAGATTTCTTTGATGAACACTGGCTGCGTTAAGTTCAGGAATAGCCCTTTTTCTTCCAAACAGTGTCTTGACATACCCGTGCTTCTTTGCCATCTCGATAATCCTCTCAATATAATGCCTGACGCCTTCGTGGGTGTTGAAGTACCGCTCTATATAGGACTGGGCCTCTTCAACAGATGTTCCTATTGACTCGGAAAGACCATATGCACTTATTCCATAAACTATCCCGAAATTAACAGTCTTTGCCACCCGCCTCATTTCAGCAGTTACATCCCTTTCAGAAACACCAAAGAGTTCAGAGGCGGTTCTTGTATGGATATCCTCTCCTCTTTTAAAGGCATCAATAAGGCCCTGGTCACCACTGAGGTGTGCCAGTATTCTCAACTCGATCTGTGAATAATCCGCTGAAAGCAGATAGTATCCCTCATCTGCCACAAAGGCTGCCCTTATAAGCCTTCCCAGTTCTCCCCTGATGGGGATATTCTGGAGATTGGGATCACTGCTGCTGAGCCTTCCTGTAGAGGTGACTGCCTGATTAAACGTGGTATGAATCCTGCCTGTACGCCTGTTTATCAGCCTTGGCAGTGCATCTATATAGGTGCTTTTCAGTTTTGTCAATGTTCTCCATTGCAGTATCAAGGAGGGAAGTTCATGCTCCATGGACAATTCCTCAAGCACCTTTACTTCTGTGGAATAGCCTGTTTTTGTCTTTTTTCTTGGTTTAAGCCCGAGCTTTTCAAAGAGGATTCTGCTTAGCTGCTGAGGGGAGTTGATGTTAAACTCTTCCTGTGCAAGGTCGTATATCATCCTCTGAAGTTCTATAAGCTGCCGCTGCAACTGTTTTGAAAGTTCATGGAGCTTTTTTATGTCAACCTTTATACCTGTCAACTCCATGCTGGCAAGCACATCAATCAGGGGCATTTCTATATCCCTGTAGATATCAAAAAGCCCCTCTGACTTAAGTCTCATGAACAGTTCCTTCTTCAGTTTCTTGATAACAGCAATGTCTGTTCTGGCAATATCCATCAGGTCATCCCTGTCGATATCATATATTGTCCTTTTGTTACTGGTCAGGTCATCTATGTCCCTTTTTCTGAAGTAAAGATAATCAAGTGTGGTCTCATTCAGTGAATGGCTGGATTTGTTCGGATTCAACAAATAGGAGGCAATCATTGTATCATACACCATACCTTTCATGTTAATCCCGTGTCTTTTAAGGATGATATATTCCTTTTTTATGTCATGGCTGATCTTTGCTATATCAGATGATTCAAAAATATCCCTTAATTCGGATATAATGGTTTCTATTGTGTGCTCCTTTTTATCATGATTGTTACTGCCCGAATAGAGGAACCAGACATCCTCGGATATGCTGCCAAGCCCGATACCCACAGGCTCATGCTGAACAGGATTGACCAGGTATGAATTTATCACTATTGATTCTTCAACCCTTTTTTTAAATGACCTTATGTCTTCCAAATTATTTATTACCCTGACAGGCACATCCATGCTCCTTGGAGGAATCATCTTCACAAGAGAACCAAACTCAAGAGATCTGAATATTTCAAGCAACTCGTCCCAGTCAGGCTCCTTTGTCCTGCATTCCTCGTAGTCAAGCTCTATTGGTATATCCGATCTTATCCTTGCAAGATCAAGGCTCATCCTTATTGTCTCAATATTGTTTTTAATCAAATCCCTGATTCTCTTTTTTTCGATCACCTCGGGATTCTCCAAGAGTTCTTCCAAACTATGATTCTGAAGGAGTTCTGAGGCGATTTTTTCTCCTATACCCTTCACACCCGGTATATTGTCAATGGTATCACCTGTTAACGCCATCATCTCAGGTATTCTTTCAGGGGGAATACCAAATCGTTTGATTACATCATCCTTTGAAATAACCCTGTTCTTCATGGGATCGTAGATCTTTACCTTATCATTAAGTATCTGGAGCATATCCTTATCACCCGTGACTATGAATACCTCGATCCCCTCAGCTGCTGCCTCTGACGCCAGTGTGGCAAGGATATCATCAGCCTCGCAGCCCTCTATCTCCATGGTCTTTATCCGCAATGCCTTTACAAGGTTCCTTATATAGGGAATCTGGACAATGAGGTCACCGGGAGTCTCGGGTCTCTGTGCCTTGTATTCCTCATAGATTCTGTGTCTTTCTGTGGGAGCAGGGGAATCAAAGGCAATGAGTATTCCGTCAGGTGCCTTTTCCTTTATAATCTTCAGTAGCATATTCGTGAACCCGTATATTGCATTCGTGGGTAGTCCCTGTGAATTGGATAGCTCCTTTATGGCATGGTAGGCCCGGTATATAAAGGAGTTTCCATCTATCAGAAAGATGTTTTTCAGAGTGGACTTCTTTTTCTGTTGATCATCACGAGGAAACGCAAAGAGGTCAGGCATCTACAGCAGCCTCTTCAGTTTGCACTGTCTTTTTATATTTACAGTTCTTGTTCTGACAGTACAGAATTGTTTTACCCTCTCTGTCTTTCTTTTCCAATAAAAACCCTGCTCCACAGTCAGGACATGGCTCAGCCACAGGCCTGTGCCATGAGGCAAATCGACAGTCAGGCCAGTTTGAACAACTCCAGAAGACTCTGCCTTTCCTGCTCTTCCTTTCAACAATCTCGCCACCATCCAGAGGACATTTTACTCCTGTACCCAGGGGCATGGTGGTCTTACACTCAGGGTATCTGCTACAGGCAAGAAATCTTCCGTATCTTCCCTGTCTTATTACCATCTCAGAGCCACACTCAGGACACTTCTTATCGGTTTTCTCAATGCTGTTCTTCTCCTTCTCTTCCTCAAGGGGTTTTGTGGTCTTACATTCGGGAAAGCCTGAGCAGGCAAGAAACCAGCCGTGTCTTCCCCATCTCTTCACCATTGGTTTGCCGCAATTTTCACATACCACCTCGGTCTCTTCATCCTTTGGTTTTATCCTGCCCAGTGTCTTCAGGGCATCGTTCAGCTCATTGCTGAAAGGACCGTAAAATTCACTGACCACCTTTACCCAGTCGCTCTTACCCTCCTCGATCCCGTCAAGATCGTTCTCCATCTTGGCAGTAAAACCCACATCCATCAATTCAGGGAATCTCTCCACCAAAAGATCATTCACCAGTTCTCCAAGTGTGGTGGGAACCAGTTTTCCCTCTTCCTTCTTGACATATTTTCTCTGCAGAATAGTGGTTATTATGGTTGCATAGGTACTTGGCCTTCCAATGCCCTTCTCCTCAAGCGCCTTTATCAGGGATGCCTCTGTATAACGAGGTGGAGGTTGTGTGAAGTGTTGATGGGCATTCACCTCCTTTAATTCCAGATCTGAATCCTTTTCAAGCAGTGGAAGTGTTGAACTGTCCTGTCGGGACGGATCACCACTTGTTGTATCAACCTCCGTATCATCACTGTATAGCACTGTGTATCCCTTGAATTTAACCACATCACCTGTTGCCCTGAACTCTACCTTTTCCTTCGGGTCTGTAATAATAAATGTGGTATGCTCAATCTCTGCAGGTGCCATCTGGCTTGCAACAAATCTCCTCCAGATAAGACGGTACAGGGAATACTGATCCCTTGTAAGATATTTCTTGACCTCCTCCGGAGGTCTGTCCAGGTAAGTGGGTCTGATGGCCTCATGGGCGTCCTGTACCTTTGCAGCCTTTTTGGTCTTCCTTCTCCCCTTTGATTGCAATACATACTCGGCACCATATTTATCGACTATGTACTGCCTGGCTGCCTCCCGTGCTTCATCAGACACCCTTGTGGAGTCTGTTCTCATGTATGTGATAAGTCCTACAGAGCCCTCTTCGCCAAGTTCTACGCCTTCATATAATTGCTGGGCAATCATCATTGTCTTTTTCGGTGTAAATCTCAGTTTCCGTGATGCCTCCTGCTGCAATGTACTGGTAATAAAGGGAGCAGGAGGATTCTTTTTCCTCAGTCTTTTCTGTATATCCTTGAGACTGAATTCAAGGGTCTCTATCTTTTTTATCAGCTTAAGCGCATCTTTTTCCCCCTTGAGCAAGAACTCCTTTTTGTCACGATTGATGATCAGCTTGCCATTGTATTTGTATAGAATGGCCTTGAAAGACTTCTGTTCCTTCTTCTTATCATGGGTGCTGAACAAACCACTTATGCTCCAGTACTCCTGCGGTTTAAAGGCTCTGATCTCCCTCTCTCTTTCTACAACAAGCCTCACAGCAACGGACTGCACTCGACCTGCACTCAGGCCCTTTCTTACTTTTCTCCACAGAAGCGGACTCAGATTATATCCCACCAGTCTGTCAAGTACTCTGCGAGCCTGCTGGGCATCAACCTTTCTCATATCTATATAGCCAGGATTCTTTATAGCCTCCTTTACAGCCTTCTCTGTAATCTCGTTAAAAGTGATCCTGTAAATTTTCTTCTTGTCACCATTTAATACCTCTGCTATGTGCCATGCTATGGCTTCACCCTCCCTGTCAGGGTCAGGTGCAAGATATATCCTGTCAGCCTTCTTGGCAGCCTTTTTCAGTTCAGTGATAATCTTTTCCTTGCCTGGAATAATTATATATTCAGGTTTAAACCCGTTGTCCACATCAACCCCCAGGTGTTTCTCCGGAAGGTCTCTCACATGGCCTATGGATGCCTTCACAGTATAGGCCTTCCCCAGTATCTTATTTATCGTCCTGGCCTTGGCAGGTGACTCAACAATAACGAGTGATTTCATTCCGGCTCTCCTTTAATTCCAGATTATTTTCTTCCCCTCTCCAAAGACTATGGAATAGATATCCTCTATATCCATGTCAGTGTTTCTCTGAAAGAGATAGGCAATAATTACCTTTACAGTATCTGCCTCTTCTGTATCGATCAGATTGTCTCTTTCTATCCTCCTCAGTTCTTCTATTAATTTAAAAAGATTCAGATCAGGATCGTCAACCTCAAGGAGAATATTCTCAAGGTTCCCATCCTTTTCTATTAATTCCTCAGTAACTATCCTTAAAAGCTCGATGAATTTTCTATACATCCTGTGCCTCCTTCTAAGATCCCAAATCCAGCGATAAAGTTTATAGCAGTGATATGGTAGAGTCTTATACATCATTCTCAGCGGACATCCTGTCCGCTTCCGAGGGAATTTTGCGATTTGCCATCCACGGCAAATCTTATGCAAAATTCAAAACCGTTCAGACTCTACCATACCACTGCTTTCAGCATGTATTCCTTATTCTTAACAGCTGGATCTGGGGAGATTATGATTTCCATGAATATTTTATACCCGATAATCATAGCATACCACTACCATAAAGTTTATCACTGATTTTATATTGATACTGATTCAACTCAGATAAAACCTCTTACCTTCTGCCTGTTTAACAACACCTTTCAACTCCAGGGCTGTCAGTATGCTCAATAATTTATTCAAAGGGATTTTGCTCTCTCTTGTCAACACATCCACATGAACAGGTTCTTTTGACAGGTATTTTACAACATTACTCTCATCATCTGATAAAGAAACAGACCTCCTTGATGCCTCCCTGATAAATCCCTTCAACTGTGGTGCCAGTTCTTTTATAATATCTTCAGCACTTTCCACGAGCACGGCACCTTTTTTAATTAATGTATTTGTCCCTGAAGAACGTTTTGATGTTATCATACCAGGTACTGAAAATACCTCTCTGTTCTGCTCAAGGGCATATTCAGCAGTAATAAGGGCGCCACTATCATTGGTAGCCTCTATCACCACCACACCAAGTGACAATCCACTAATGATCCTGTTCCTCACGGGAAAGTTTCCCCGTTCAGGCTTTGTACCGGGGGGAAATTCACTTACCACATAACCACTTTTTGTAATCCTCTTCATCAGCCCTGCATTCTCAGGTGGATAGGGCACATCAATACCTGAACCAAGAACTGCAATTGTCCTTCCTCCCCTGATAATAGCAGCCTTATGCGCAACTGTATCGATTCCACGGGCCATTCCGCTCACCACGGTTATGCCTGCCTTTGCAAGCTCTCCGGCAATCATATCTGCAACTCGCACTCCATATTCAGTGGGTTTCCTTGGTCCCACAACTGCAACAGCATACCTGTCCTCTTCCAATATTTTACCCTTCAGATACAGGAGAAAAGGTCTGGTATGAATATTTTTCAGCAGAACTGGATAGCTCTCATCATTCTCTGTAAGTATTTTTATCTCCTGAGTCTCGCATAAACTCAGTATTCTCTCAACCTCCTTCCATCTGTTAAATCCCTTTATTGCCCTTGCCCTTTTTTCACCTATACCTTCAACCTGCAGTAACTCCCTGATATCAGCCTGAAAGACGCACTTTGCATCTCCAAAACTGTCAAGCAGTGCCCTGATGCTCCTGGGCCCTATATCATCAATCAAAGAAAGGGCTATCCAGTAATTCAGTATCTCCATACCACCTTAACACTTTATCTCATAAAGACCATATCAGATTCGTTCAACATCACAGGAATTGCTTCGTCACTCCCTCCTCACAATGACTCTTTTTCCTCTCATAACGGGCCTGCATGATGCAGGCGTGACACATTAGATTATTAACTATAGCCCGATACGCCCAATAGCTTCCGTTAACTCAACTAACGCAAAATTAACTCGATAAACTACACAAACCAAATAAACCAGACCACAAATCCAGTGATAAAGTTATAGTAGTGGTACCGTTCAGACTCTACCATACCACTACTTTCAGCTACTGTTTGTTATTCTTACAGCTGGTTTTGGGCAGACTATTTCCTGTACCTCAGTCTCAGTGCATTCAGACGGATAAACCCCTCAGCATCTGCCTGATTATAAACCTCATCAGCCTCGAAAGTGGCCAGCTCTTGACTGTATAGACTGACCGGTGATTTCCTGCCCACGACAGTACAGTTACCCTTGTATAGCTTCAATCTTACAGTGCCTGTTACATTCCTCTGTATCTCATCTATAAAGTTCTGAAGCGACTCCCTCTCTGGTGAAAACCAGTATCCATAGTATATGCATTCTGAGTAGCGAGGAATAAGGGAATCCCTCAGATGCATGACCTCTCTATCCAGGGTAATCGACTCCACAGCCCTGTGGGCGATATGAAGCACAGTGCCGCCCGGTGTCTCATACACACCTCTTGATTTCATTCCCACATATCTGTTCTCCACCATATCCACCCTGCCGATACCATTACTGCCTGCAATCTCATTCAACATTGAAAGCAACTCAAAGGGGCTTAACCTTTCACCATTTATTGCCACAGGATCACCTGCCTCATAATCAATCTCTATATATGTGGCCCTGTCAGGGGCCTTCTCCGGTGGCACACACAGTGTATACATATCATCAGGTGGCTCTTGCCAGGGGTCCTCAAGAACACCACCTTCATAGCTGATATGAAATATGTTCCTGTCCGTACTGTATGGCTTTTCCTTTGTCACAGGGATATCTATGCCCTTTGACTGGGCATACTCTATGAGTGACTGCCTCGAATCAAAAGACCATTCTCTCCAGGGCGCGATTACCTTTATGGAGGGGTTCAAAGCATAATAGGTCAGTTCAAACCTTACCTGATCATTTCCTTTCCCTGTTGCACCATGAGACACAGCATGGGCACCTTCCTTTTCAGCAATCTCGATCTGTCTTTTTGCAATAAGTGGCCTCGCAATGGATGTACCCATCAGATACACACCTTCGTATACTGCATTCGCCCTCAGCATGGGGAATATGTAGTCCCTTACGAACTCCTCTCTCAGGTCTTCCACATAGACCTTTGATGCACCTGTCTTGATAGCCTTTTCCCTGACTGCCTGAAGATCCTCTCCCTGACCCAGATCAGCACAGTAGGCTATCACCTCGGCATTGTAATGTTCCTTAAGCCAGGCTATTGCCACTGATGTATCAAGACCACCTGAATAGGCAAGTACAATCTTCATATATCCTCCGCTTTGAATTCATAAACTTTAGACTTATAAACTATAAAATATCTTTTACTCTTGTCAACTGTAGTTTGCTCACCCAAAAATGTCGATAGAAAAAAGGTCTGAACTAAAGCAGGCATATAGGTATTGCCTTTGAAGGGCTTCAGAAAATCAAAGAGGTTCACCAGGAGGGTGAACCTGATTTTCTCCTCGGAGCATGGGGCTCCCCGAAAAGTCAAAGACTTTTCGGGGCAGAAGGCACGGATGGCATGCGAGAATGACTGAGAAGGCAATACCTATGTGCCTATAAAGTTGACTGGATAGGCAATCACTATTTTAAGGTGCTCAGGAGTTCTCCCCAAAATGGATCATAAATAAAAGAACCTGTTAAAAGAAAAAAGAAGATCCATATCACAACAGGACTTTTGCCACCTCTGTCTAAGATAAAATACTAAGGCAGGGTGCCGGAGAAAAATAAGCACCACACCTTTATAAAATAAGAACTTT
>JAADHP010000083.1 GCA_013151785.1 Nitrospirota bacterium
GAGGGTGAACCTGATTTTCTCCTCGGAGCATGCCTTGGATGGCATGCGAGAATGACTGAGAAGGCAATACCTGTATGCCTATAAAGTTGACTGGATAGTCAATCACTATTTTAAGGTATACTACCATATCACTGCTTTCAGTTATTCGTTGTTATTCTTACATCTGGATTTGGATACTATACAGATTCGGTTGCACGGGTATAACTTTTTTGCGAGTAATGAATGATGATTAATAACAGGGAAATCCTCAAGAAACTGTTTTGCAGTGCAGTAGCTGCAGTAGACCCCTATAACTCTGTTATAAAAAGAGGGCAGTCTTTACTGCAAGAGTATATAAAAGGCGGATTCAAGAGGGTCTTTGTTCTTGCTTTTGGTAAGGCATCATGTCCAATGACAAAGGCTATAGAGGAGGTATTCGGGGAAAGGGTAACAGCTGGAGTGATTATCACGAAATATGGTCATTCAGAGGGATATAGTTTTTCTGAAAGGTTCAGACTCTATGAAGCAGGACATCCTGTGCCTGACCAAAAAGGGCTGGAAGCTACCAGAGATGCACTTGAGATGTTGACCGATCTTACAGAGGATGATCTGGTTATTGTTCTTATATCAGGTGGTGGTTCAGCATTGTTTATAAGTCCTGTAGAGGGTATCACTCTTGAGGATAAGATGGAGACCACAGATATCCTTCTGAGGGCTGGGGCTGACATCTTTGAACTGAATACAGTAAGAAAAAGGCTCTCCCGTGTAAAGGGTGGAAAGCTTGCACAGCTACTTTATCCTGCCCGGGTTAAAAGCTTCATACTTTCTGATGTGCTTGGTGACAGACTTGATATAATAGCTTCAGGACCCACGGTTAAAGACCCTACAACATTTGAAGAGGCGGTTCATGTCCTGAAAAAATATAATCTCCTTGACAGAGTGCCTGAAAATGTAAGGCAATATCTACTATCAGGTAGTAAGAAGGAATTGCAGGAATTCAGGCCAGGTTCTGAAGAGGTTTTCAGGAGAGTGGAGAATGTAATTATAGGAAGTAACCGTATTGCCTTAAAGGCTGCTCTGAATGCAGCAGAGGGTCTTGGATTGAGTTCAGAGATAATTGACAGTAATATTCAAGGAGAAGCCAGGGTGATAGGTACAAGGCTTGCAGAACTTGCACTACGAAAGAAGGAGGGGGCTTCAAACAGACCTCTCTGTCTTATCTCTGGAGGGGAGACCACGGTAACCGTAAAGGGGACAGGCAAAGGAGGAAGGAATACAGAACTGGCCCTTTCATTCGCATTGCAGATCCAGGGACATGATGGAATAACCCTGCTTTCAGCAGGAACTGATGGTACAGATGGTCCCACAGATGCGGCAGGTGCCATTGTTGATGGAAAGACCATTGAGAGAGGCCTCAGTAGAGGACTTGACCCTCTGGAATACCTGGAAAACAATGATTCCTATAGTTTTTTAGAGAAAACAGGCGACCTTTTTATTACTGGTCCTACAGGAACCAATGTGATGGATATCCAGATAATCATCATTAGTTGACCATAGTTGACCATGGCGAGGCTTATAATATTTACAGATCTGGATGGTACACTTATCAGGGAGGAGGACTATTCCTTTACTGATGCCCTTCCTGCCCTGGAGGAGATAGGAAGGCAGAAAATCCCTCTTGTTATTTCTTCGAGTAAGACACGTTCTGAGATAGAGGTATACAGAGAGAGATTGAATAACAGAGACCCCTTTATTGCAGAAAATGGTGGTGGTATCTTCATACCGGAGGGTTATTTTACACAGGAGATACTTGGAGAATATAACCCTGTTAAGATAGAGGGTTATCAGGCTATAATGCTTGGTGTTTCATACAAAGAGTTGAGGGCTGTTATTGAGGAACTGAGGGCAAAGGCTTACAGGATTAAGGGGTTTGGAGACCTGAGTGTTGATGAGATAGCAGAAATTACAGGATTGAACAGCTACGAGGCCCGGCTGGCAAAGAAAAGAGAGTTTGATGAGGTCTTCATCCTCGAGGAAGATGATATGCAGAGAAAGGAAGAGATTTTCAGATTCATAAAAGAAAAAGGGTATGAGTATACAAAGGGCAGGTTCTACCATATAATGGGCAGGACCGACAAAGGAAAGGCTGTGAGATTATTGATAGATCTATACAAACAGACCTTTGGTGATATTATAACCGTTGCAATCGGAGATAGCATGAATGACCTGCCCATGTTGCTGGAGGTTCAGTATCCATTCATTGTCAGGAAGTCGGATGGTAGTTATGATAAGGTCTTTGAAGAATATCCATACATACGAAGGGCAGACGGCATTGGTCCAGAAGGATGGAACAGGGCTGTATTGGATCTGATTAGAAGCAAGATATCTACGTCCTGAAATGCTGATAGAAAAAACAACCAAACTACTAACGGATAGGTGGGTATTGGCTTTGAGCGGATTTCAATTTTGCACAAGATTCACCTGGAGGGTGAATCGCAAAATTGCCTCGGAAGCGGACATGGATGTCCGCTGAGAAATTGGGGTCCCCAGAAAATCGCAGATTTTCTGGGGTGTAAGTTGAGCGGTAAAGCCAATATCCACCTGTCCATAAAACTGGCTGATGAGTCAATCGGCAGATTTGCCTCTATGGCTGATTGTTGACAAAGTTAAAATTGTTTCATTAATATTCAACAAAAAGAGTAAAAAACCATGCCATTTGATCTGAAGAGATATTTGCGTGAAAGAAAAGAGACTGTAGATACCTATCTGATGGAGTATCTATCAAGGCCTGTCTATCCTGTCAAACTCCATGAGGCAATGAAATACTCTCTCTTTGCTGGAGGTAAAAGAATAAGGCCTATACTCTGCATAGCTGCCTACGAGGCATGCGGTGGTGAGGCTGAGCATATCCTTCCTCAGGCATCAGCAATAGAATTGATCCATACCTATTCATTGATACACGATGATCTTCCAGCAATGGATGATGACGATCTGCGAAGAGGCAAACCCACCAGCCATAAGGTCTTTGGAGAGGCCATGGCGATTCTTGCAGGTGACGCCCTCTTGACAGAGGCCTTTGTAATGTTTACACAGAACAGGGTGTTTGATGCACAGAATCTGATTGATGCCCTGAGAGAACTGGCTGAGGCTGCTGGCCCATTTGGAATGGTAGGGGGCCAGGCTGAG
The DNA here is from genome assembly GCA_013151785.1 of Nitrospirota bacterium. Taxonomy (GTDB): domain Bacteria; phylum Nitrospirota; class Thermodesulfovibrionia; order Thermodesulfovibrionales; family JdFR-85; genus JAADHP01. The sequence goes on from JAADHP010000083.1 coordinate 3,166, forward strand.
GATATTATTTCTGAGAACAAAGAGCCAGATCCAAAAACACTCCATTTTATCCACACCCATAAAACAGGTGCCCTGATAAGGGCATCGATTACAATTGCTCCAATTCTGGCTGGTGCTCCAAGGGATTACTTTGATGGATTAAGTGCCTATGGAGAAAAGGTGGGTCTTGCCTTTCAGATTGTGGATGATATACTTGATGTTGTGGGTGAGGAAGATAAGCTTGGCAAGAAAACTGGTTCTGACAAGGACAGGGGAAAGATTACCTATCCTGCCCTTTATGGACTTGAACGTTCAAAGGCTGCGGCAGAGGAGTTGATAATGGAGGCAATACATGCAATAGAAAAGATAGAGAGAAAGGACGGTCCTCTTAAGGCTATAGCTGAGTATATATTAGAGAGGATGGAATAGCTTATATGAAACTGATACTGTTCTATGCACACAGTTTTTATTACAGGACTGCTGAAAAAAGCCTTCCCCATGTTGATGATATTAATAAGGCAGAAGAGATAAGAGATGCCACAGTGGTGTTTTTCCAGTTTGAGGAGAAGGATCCAGAGGATTCCTCTTCTGTTCTGAGAAAACTTGTAAAAAATATCAAATGGCATGCTGGTAAGTTCAATACAAAGAATGTGGTCTTACATTCTTTTAACCACCTTTCAATGAGCAAGGCCTCTCCCGAGGATGCACTCCTCATGCTTGAGGCGTCTGTTGAAAGGCTCAGGAGAAGTGGTTATAACGTGATGGTAACACCTTTTGGATATTTCCACGAATTTAAGATTCACGTTGGCGGTGAATCACTTGCCAAGGTATTCAAGGAATTTTAATTTTTGAATCCATTCCATGAACGGCAAGATTTAGGAGGTTTAAGATTTCTCATATCATCATTGATGGCTACAACCTTATTGGAATTTATCACAAAGATCTGAAAAGTGCAAGAAGCGAGCTGATCAAGCAGCTTATCAAGTACAAACGCATAAAGGGGCATAGCATAACCGTTGTCTTTGATGGTCACGGTGGTATGAGCAGTACTGATACAAGACAGGTAACAGGCGGAATTACTGTAGTTTTCTCAAGGATTGGCAAGAGGGCAGACGATGTTATAAAAGAGTTGATCTTGAAAGGCAGCGGTGAAAAAATTGTTATAACCTCTGACAGGGAGATTGTCAGGTTTGCATGGGCACATGGTGCCATACCTGTGGACTCTGAAATATTTCTTGATAAGATCTCGGTAATTCAACAACACCCAGATGAGGATAATGATTACGATGATTGGTATAATAAAACCTCCAGGAGGCTATCCAAAAAACAAAAGGCCATAAAGAGGGCAATAAATAAACTATGAAAAATAGCTCCTTGAGAGAGGCGGAAAAGATAAATCTCTTCTTTCTGCTGTTTTTCTTTGTCCTTGCACTGGTGCATATCAGAGAGTTGCAGTCCTACAAGATTATCTATGAGTATCTGATTCTTCTGAGCCTGCAGTTGATATTTATAAAAATAAAGGTTACTGAAAGAAGATTCGGGATTCTGTACGATGTTGCATTTCCGGTAATTTCGGTGCTTCTTGTTTTTGACAGCATGAGCGAACTGGTTCATGTGGTTAATCCTCATGATATAGATTACAGACTCATACAGATGGATTACAAACTCTTTGGCCTTTATCCGACAGTATATTTGGAGCGGTTTGTGAATCCCTTTTTAACAGAAATATTACAGTTGAGTTATTCCAGCTATTACTTTCTCCCCGTGGTGCTTGGAGTGGTGTTAAAGGTGCAGGGTAGGGATGAAGAGTTTAACAGGGGTTTGGCCATGATTCTGCTCTGTTTTTATCTTTCCTATGTGGGGTATATAATTTTCCCTGCCCTCGGACCAAGGTATACGATGCTTCATCTCCAGAGTGTTGAACTTCAGGGAGTATATTTTTTTAAAAAGATATCCAGTATTCTGAATTCAATAGAGGGCATCAAAAGGGATGCCTTTCCCAGTGGTCATACAGCCATAACCCTGCTTGTGCTCCATCTTGCATACAAGTTTGAAAGAAGACTTTTTTATATCTACCTTCCCGTTGCAGCATTGTTGTTGCTGTCCACTGTGTATTGCAGATATCATTATGTGGTAGATGTAATCGGAGGTATTGGTCTTTACTTGCTTACAGTTGTAATATCCAGGTTTTTGCTATTCAGAAAGGACGCCTGATCTTTCTGTGATAAATTCGAAAAGTGCCTGATAATGGGGTGGGAGGGTCCGCTTCTTATGGGTTATGATTGAGAAGTCTCTCTTGATCTCCAGCCCCTTTATTTTGGTCTCCTTCAACACACCCCTTTCGAGTTCCTCTCTGATTGATATTCTTGAAAGGATAGAGGCACCAAGAGAAGATTTAATAGCCTGTTTCACTGAGTCTGTAGAGCCCAGGATGGCAACAATGTTCAGGTTATTGATAGATGTATTCTTTTTAAGCAGATGTTCCTCGATGGTCTTTCTTGTGCCTGAACCTTCTTCCCTGATAACAAAAGGTATTCTTAACAGTTCTTCTACGGTGATAGTGTTTTTATTAATAATATCACCTGTTGATGCAAGTACTAATTCATCTTCCACAAAGGGAGTGTAGTTCAATCTCTCTGGCTCCATTACAGCCCCTACAATACCCATGATGAGTTCGTGGTTCAGAACCATATCGGTTATCTTTTTTGAATCTTCTATTAATATCTCAAAGGATATATCCCTGTATCTTGACTGGAACTCAGTGGCCAATGTGGGAAGGATGTAGGTGCCAGGGATTGTACTTGCCCCGATTCGTATATGTCCTGCAATGTTTCCCTGAATACTGACAATCTCGGTGCGAAGCTTTTCGACTTCCTCAAGAATATTTAGTGCCCTTGGATACAGAATATCGGCAATCCTGGTGGAAACGATTGTTCTGCCAAGCCTGTCAAAGAGCTTACAGCTTAATTCATCTTCAAGCGTTTTTATATGTTCACTTACAGTGGGCTGGCTAAGTAGTAGTATCTCCGCGGCTTTTGAAAAACTTTTTTGCTTGTAGACCTCTGTGAATATCCTCAGGTGGTGCAGATCCATTTTTATATTTTACAAAAAAACAACGATAAAATCTATAGCCAAAATAGATAATAAAATAAACTAATAGATTTATAAGAATTAATATCTTGACAATAATGATTCTAAAGTGATAAATTTTAGTAAATAGTAATGATAATAAATATCATGGAAAGATTCAAAAACATAGGTCTGAAACTTACACCACAAAGGGTGGCAATACTGGAGTATCTTGATGGTAATACCTCGCATCCTTCTGCAGAGGATATCTACAGGCATGTCAAGGAGAGGTTTCCCATGATCTCCTTTGCCACGGTGTACAATACACTCGAAGCGTTAAGGAAGAGAGGATTAATTCTTGAGTTGACCATTGATCCTGACAGAAAACGTTACGATCCCAACATACATCCTCATCACCACCTTATATGTTTAAGGTGCAAGAGTGTGGTGGATGTAAATCTTGAATTTGATGTTCCTGTTCCTGATGATGTAAGGGGCAGGTTTGAGATACTTGGTAATCATATCGAGTTCTATGGTATTTGTGAGCAGTGCAAAAAGGAAGGAGGTGATGATAATGGCAGTCTTTAAATGCGAAAAGTGTGGCGCTACAAAAGAGGGCAGATGCAAGCCAAAGAAATGCCCTAAGTGTGGTGCAACAGGTACAATGAAAAAGGAAGGTTAACCCTTTGATTTTGGTATTGACAGATAGTACAAAATGTGAGAGAATTTAACATCGGAGGAAAGCCCAATGTGTATGGAATATTCCATGAAATGCATGTGTAATAGCAGGGAGGCAAGTTTTAATTTCCGTGAAGAAATAATGCCTCCCGAGGTGATAAGCAGGGTATACTGCCCTGAGTGTTCCAGGGAGATCAGTTTTGATCCAGACAGTATGCTTGCAGACAATGGCTGGGTTATTGAATATGATATGGATGTGGCAAGGTTTTCTGCACTGAAAACCCCACATTTATTGAAGGAAGAACTCACACCAGCGCTGTTGTTCGATGAGGGATATGCCACGTGGCGTGGTGTGTATCCCGGTGACCATATTGACAGTGCCAGAGAGCGTGAGGAGATAGTGGCACTTGCAAGAACTGATCCCCGTGCTTACCTCGAAAGGATAAAATCCTGGGGCATCAAACGCATGGAACGCCTCAGACAGGAAGGATGGAGGAAGGCAAATGAAGGGTAGAGACTTCAATGACAGGCCAGCCTGTTCATATAAGAGCATGCCCTTTCCTACAGAGATTACATGTCCTCAATGTGGTGCTGAGATCGAAATGTGGAGTGACGAGGAGGAGACCCGTTGCAGGCTCTGTGGGTATGTGGTTTTCAACCACGAAAGATACATAAACTAAGGAGGCAGTCATGGCAGTAACCGATGCTGTGGAAAGGGCAATAAAGATGGAGACAGATGCAATAAAGTTTTACAAGGCAGCAGCAGCAAAGACCTCGCATCCCATGGGAAGAAAGATGTTCGAAAGCCTTATTAAGGACGAGGCGCGCCACCTGAGGCTTCTTGAAGAGATTTTAAAAGGTCTTGATATCGATCCCCACGTGCAGTGCCTCGGTGATGTGAGAACTGTTTTTTCAGACCTCAGGGATCAGATGATGGAACGGATAAGCGCAACATCAGACGAAAGAGAGGCTATAAGGATAGCCCTTGAGATGGAAAGGGAAGGATATAACTATTACAGGGATGTGGCAGAAAAGGCAGAGGATAGCAAGGAAAAGAAACTGTTTGAGGTTTTGACAAAAGAGGAGGAAAGGCATTATCAGATCCTCAATAATACCTACAGTTTCCTTGAAGATACTGGCAACTGGTTCATGTGGGATGAGCTAAGTATTGTAGAAGGAGGGTAGATTTTTGGTTTTGGCGTTTTTTCTCAATACGCCCATAACATGAAGCCAATAACCAGCAACCAAGAACTAAGAACCAAGAACTAACAACTAACAACTAACAACTAAGAACTAAGAACTAAGAACTAAGAACTCATACTGGAGGTGTGTGGATGAAGGCTATCGAGATCAAACCCGGTATCTACTGGGTGGGAGTGATTGACTGGGCGGTAAGGGACTTTCATGGCTATGTTACGCCAAATGGTACGACATACAACAATTACCTGATAATGGACGACGAGATTACCCTGGTGGATGCTGTTAAATACGATTTTGCAGAGATCGGGATTGCAAATATCAGGTCACTTGTTGATTTTTCCAGAATCAAGAATCTTGTTATCAATCATATTGAAAACGATCATATGGGAGCCCTTGGGATATACATGGAATTGATGCCCCAGGCAACCATCTATACCACTGCAAGAGGAAAGCAGGGTATGGAAAGGTTCTTTGATATAAGCAGGTGGAACATAAAGACTGTAAAAACAGGAGACGAGTTGAAGATCGGGAAATATACGCTTCAGTTTATTGAAACCCCCATGCTTCACTGGCCTGACAGCATGATGACCTATATAAAAGAGGCAAAGCTCCTTATCTCCCAGGATGCCTTTGGCCAGCACCTTGCATCAACGGCAAGATTTGATGACGAGTTTATAGAATGCGCCTCTCATGCAGAATTGGAGGATGCTGTGGTTGATTACTATGCAAACATCCTTATGCCCTTTGGAAGGCTTATCAAAAGCAAGATCAAACAGATCCAGGATCTTGGCATTGAGATCGATATGATTGCACCGGATCATGGAGTGATCTGGAGAAGGGAGCCCGAGCGGGTCATGCAGATGTATCTCCAGATGGCAGAGGGCAGTACCAATCTCCGTGTAGCAATCGTATATGATACCATGTGGCATAGCACTGAGATAATGACACAGCCTATCATGCAGGGCATAAAGGATGAGGGTGTGGATTGTAAGGTGATTAAACTCAGGGCAACCCCAATGAGTGTGGCAATTAAGGAGTTCTGGAAGTCAAGGGGACTGCTCGTGGGTTCGCCAACTCTCAACAACGAGGTCTTTCCATCAGTGGCAGAGTATATAACCCAGGACTGAGGCCAACGAACCGGATTGCCGGAGCCTTTGGAAGCTATGGCTGGGGTGGTGGGGCAGTGAAATGGCTCTATCAGGAGTTTCAGAATATGAAGCTCCCTGTTGTGGAGCCAGGTATGCAGGTTCAATACAGACCTTCTGATGAAGAGATAGATAAATGTTATGAATTCGGAAGAAACTTTGCTCGCGAGGTTCGCGAATATCATAAGAAATTCCAGTAAAAGGAGGTAGTTTCTATGCAGTACAGATGCACAGTCTGTGGCTATATCTACGATGAGGAGAAGGAAGGAACATCTTTTGATCAGTTGCCCGATGACTGGACATGTCCTGTCTGTAATGCACCCAAGGACGCCTTTGAACCTGCTTGAAAAACATAATTATTAAAGGTCAGTTGGTAGAAATGCCTCTGGCCTTTATGAAAGAGTAAAATACGATAAAATTAGTCCACTTTTAGAAGGAGGTGTAAATACTCAAAACACAGGTTTGAAGCAGGATTGAAGATTGTAACTTAAAATGCTTTGTTGTCAACAAAAACTAAAACAATCAGGAGGTGTATTATGGGAGAGAAGAGTTTATTCTGTGGTATCAACAGGCCGGCAGATCCGGCAAACATGACAGATCTGGAGAAGAAGCACACACCGGTGATTGAGTGTCCTGACACGGTGAAGGCAGGAGAGCCCTTTGAGGTGAGGATTAAGGTGGGTGAGATGCCTCATGTAATGGAGGAAGGTCATCATATCCAGTGGATCGAGCTTTATTCAGGCCAGAACCAGTATATCAGGATTGACCTTACACCTGTATTTACAAAACCAGAGGTTACGGTAACCCTTGTAAAGGGTGGAAAGCACAGGACATCCACACTCAGGGTGGTTGAAAGATGTAATCTCCATGGAACATGGGAGGCTACAAAGGAGATAACCATCACTGAGTAAGAGGATTTAAGATTTTAGATTGAAGATTTAAGTATTGGTATCAGGTAAAAATCGCTCAAGCAATACATAAGGAGAGGGGATATTAATTTTGAGCGGATTTAAATTTTGCAGTAGATTTGCCATGGAGGGCAAATCGCAAAATTTCCTCGGAAGCGGACATGGAAGTCCGCTGAGAATGAGGCAAAAAATTAATATCCCCTCTCCTTCAAAGACTTATGCTATTTATCGGCAGTGTTGGGATTTAGGATTTTGGATTGAAGATTTAAGATTTGGAATTGAAGATTTTAGAATGCAGAAACTGTAGATTATGGTCTGCCTTGCAGGCCCTATTAATAACCAGACACTAACTAACAATTAATCTGAGGAGGTGTTCTATGACAAAGGAGGACATTTGTTGCGGTTTAAGGGTTGGGCAAAAAGTGCCTGATTTTGAAATTGATACTTATGAACCAGGCAAAGGAGACTTTGGTAAGTTTTCTCTAAAGAAGGCAAAAAAGGCGGGAAAGTGGACGATACTCTTCTTCTATCCTGCTGATTTTACCTTTGTCTGAGCTACAGAGTTTGCTGCTCTGGCAGAGCAGTATGACCGGTTCAAGAAGATGGGTGCAGAGGTTGTTACTATCAGCACAGATACCCAGTTTGTACATCTTGCATGGCAAAGGGATGAAAAACTCCTTGAGAATGTGAAGTATCCCATGGGGGCTGACCCTACAGGCAGGGTTTCCAGGATGTTCGGTATCTATGATGAAGAGACAGGACTTGCACTCAGGGGTACCTTTATAATTAACCCCGAGGGTGTGATACTGAACTCTGAGGTTAACTACTATAATATGGGCAGGAATATTGATGAATTGATGAGGAAGTTCAAGGCCAACCTTCATTTGTCAAAACATGCTAATGAAGGGTGTCCTGCCAAATGGAAGGATGAGAGTGACAAGACACTGAAACCCTCTGCTGACCTCGTGGGCAGAGTCTATGAGGCATTACAATAGAGTGCGAATCGGGTTTTGGTAATTGAAAGGAGGTGATCAGATTGGCAGTCAAAAAAGAAGGTGAAAAGTACAGATGCAATGTCTGCGGAAACGAGGTAGTGGTGACAAAGGCAGGCGGTGGTCAGCTTGTATGCTGTGGTCAGCCCATGGAGTTGATCGGTGAAGAGGGATGATTAAAAATTTAGAATTGAAAATTGAAGGTTTCATGGTTAAGATTACAATGAATGCCAGGAATAAGGCTCTACATAGTAGCGTACCATATAACCAGTAACTAATAACCAATAACCCAAATCCAGCTGTAAGAATAACAATGGATATCTGAAAGCAGTGGTATGGTAGAGTCTGAACGGTTTGGAATTTTGCACAAGATTCACCAGGAGGGTGAATCGCAAAATTCCCTCGGAGTCAGGCAGGATGCCTGACGAGAATGAGGTATAAGACTCTACCATACCACTGCTATAACTTTATCGCTGGATTTGGGAATAACTAAACTATTTTCAGGAGGTGTATATGATGACAAAGACAGAAAAAAACCTGCAGGAGGCATTTGCAGGTGAGTCACAGGCTAACAGGAAATATCTTGCCTTTGCAAAAAAGGCAGAGGAAGAGGGTTACCCCCAGGTGGCAAAACTCTTCAGGGCTGCTGCTGAGGCAGAAACCATCCATGCCCATAATCATCTCAGGGAGATGGGTGGAATCAAAAGCACAAAGGAGAATCTCGAGGCAGCCATCAGTGGCGAGTCTTATGAGTTTCAGAATATGTATCCTCAGATGATTGCTGACGCAAAGGAAGAAGGAAATGAATCAGCTATTAAGACATTTCATCTTGCCAATGAGGTTGAGAAGGTACATGCAGAACTCTACAGAAAGGCGCTTGAAAATCTTGGTAAGAATGAAACCGTTGATTATTTTGTATGCGAGGTCTGTGGTAACACTGTCGAAGGTGCCCCCCCTGATACCTGTCCCATCTGTGGTGCAAAAAAGGAGATGTTCAGGAAGATTGACTGATGTGAACTACAGAGAGAAGAGTCACGTCTGAAACTATCAGGCGGAGGTGGTGAAGAACTACATTTAGCGATACTGCTGATTTTGAGGGTTTGAGGGGCCTTCGGCCCCTCAATGTATATATGAAGCTCCTATCGATGGTCGTGGAGTTTTACTTACCTGTTCCAGGGAATCAGCGATAATACAGTATAGAGTTGTTTGTTGTACAAACCCTAATTTCAAAAAAAGGAGAACAGACATGAACAAAGACAGTAATAGCCCGGTGAGGGCTGGAAATAGAAGCCCTACCAGACTCGGCGGGCAGTCAATCAGAGACTGGTGGCCAGACCAGTTGAATCTCAGGATTCTTCACCAGAACCCTTCCATGATCAAACCCACTGGAGAGGAGTTCAATTATGCTGAAGAGTTCAGGAAACTTGACCTGGAGGCTGTAAAAAATGATCTCTATTCATTGATGACAGACTCACAGCAATGGTGGCCTGCTGACTATGGACATTATGGTCCATTGTTTATTCGCCTGGCCTGGCATAGCGCTGGTACCTACCGCGTTATAGACGGTCGTGGAGGGGCATCGAGGGGCAGCATACGCTTTGCGCCACTTAACAGCTGGCCTGATAATGTGAATCTTGATAAGGCTCGCAGGTTGCTCTGGCCTATCAAGAAGAAATATGGTAACAAGATTTCCTGGGCAGACCTTATAATTCTTGCTGGAAACTGTGCCCTCGAATCTATGGGTTTCAAAACCTTTGGCTTCAGTGGTGGCCGTGTGGACATCTGGGAACCTGAAGAGGATATCTACTGGGGGCCTGAAACAGAGTGGCTCGGAGACAAACGCCATAGCGGTGATCGTGAGCTTGAGCACCCCCTTGCTGCGGTTCAGATGGGACTGATCTATGTGAACCCTGAAGGGCCAAAGGGCGAACCCAATATGCTTGCAGCAGCCCGCGACATTCGCCAGAGTTTCGCTCGCATGGGAATGAATGACGAGGAGACTGTTGCACTCATTGCTGGCGGACACACCTTTGGCAAGGCCCATGGTGCTGCTGACCCTGCCAGATATGTTGGCCCTGAACCTGAGGCAGCCCC
>JAADHP010000047.1 GCA_013151785.1 Nitrospirota bacterium
GATTGACTCGCCATTCCACTGGGATGACCTCATACTTCCACCTGACAGAAAAAGACAGCTAAGGGAGATATGTGATTTTGTCAGTCATAAACACAGGGTATATTACCACTGGGGATTTGAGAGGAAGCTCTCATCAGGTAGAGGGCTGAACATCCTTTTCTCGGGTCCATCAGGCACTGGAAAGACCATGGCTGCTGGAATTATAGCAGAAGAGATAGGGGCTGACCTTTACAGGATTGACCTCTCCCTTGTGGTAAGCAAATACGTTGGTGAGACGGAAAAGAATCTGGACAGAATCTTTGACTTTGCTGCGAGGGGAAATATCATTCTCTTCTTTGATGAGGCAGATGCCCTCTTCGGGAAGAGGACAGAGATAAAAGATTCCCATGACAGATATGCAAACATAGAGATAAACTACCTGCTCCAGAAGATGGAGGAGCATGAGGGCATTGTGATACTTGCAACAAATCTCAGCAAAAACATGGACCAGGCCTTTCTCAGGAGGATGCACTTTACCGTTGAGTTTCCCTTCCCCGAAAAACAGTACAGGCTACTGATATGGAAGAGGATATACCCAGAGGAAACACCCCTTTCAGATGATATTGATTTTGAGTTCCTTGCGGAGAGGCTACAGATTGCAGGTGGAAATATAAAAAACATTGCCCTCAACTCCGCTGTTTTTGCCGCTGCAGAGGGGAGGCCGGTCAGCATGAAACATATTATAAGGGCTGCAGCAAGGGAATACCAGAAGATGGGAAGGTTGTGCACCAGAGCTGAATTTGGTGATTACTTCAGCCATGTGGAGGAGGTACTACAGAATGGCTGATTTCACAGTGATCGGTGACGTTGGCGAGACACTTAAAAAACTCCTTGATTCAGATGAGTTGTGGAGCGGGATAAGCCCCAGGCCTGACATTACCTTTAAATCGCCCTATGAGATCAAAGAGGACAGTGGAAGTCCAAACAAGGTATCCATCTTTCTTTATCACATTGAGGACAACCGATACATGAGAAACCTTGAGCCGGAGAGGGTAGATGATTCAACCCTGAAAATGCCTCCCGTGACATTAGACCTTTATTATCTGATTACTCCTTATAGCGACGATAAAACGCAGGAGAAAATAATACTCGGAAAGGTGATACAGATATTTCATGACAATGCCGTGCTGACAGGTTCTGTTCTTCAGGGAGCCCTTTCGGGTACTGATACCGAGTTGAAGCTACTCTTTAATCCCCTCTCCATTGACGATATGACAAAGCTATGGAGCGCCTTCCAGGATGTGCCTTACAGGCTCTCGGTGACCTATATGGTTACACCCGTGAGAATAGATTCAACAAAGGAGATAGATGCAAAGAGGGTGCTGTCAAAGGAGAATATCTATTCTGAACTGAGGAGGCAGTAGTCTATGGGGATCACCAGGGATATAAGCAGTCTCTACATATCCGGGGATTATAAACCCGTTGCCCTTGAGAACAGAACCCAGCAACTGACCTTTGCCGTCTATCTGATTGATGACTATACAGGTTCCCTGCCCCGGGGCAGGATTGATCTCAAAATCTCCCGGAGGGACAGGAGACCTGTCAGAAACCAGAGCGGTTATTACTGTTTCTTGAACCTTGAAGATGGGCAGTACACCCTGGAGATCAATTCAGGATTTTATCTGAAAGAGAAGGAGACAATTAAGACAGGGACACTCAACAAAAAAGCACCAGTAAAGGAGGTGAGACTTAAACCAGCTCCGTCCTATCCCTTTCCCTCTTATGCAACCCTTGTGAGGGGGGTACTGAAGAAAGGAACAGAACCGGTTGAAGATGCAGAGGTGACTGTTAAATCCACAGAGAGTACAGGGGTTATCTTCAGGACAAGGACCGACCCTGATGGAGAGTTTGTTGTTTATATCAAATCTCCAGGGGTCAAAGGTATCAGTATTGAGCTTCAAAGAGATGGAGATTCGGTTACAGAGGAGGTTGACCTGAAAGAGGGGACCACTGTCTCATTGGGTGTGATAAAACTTTTAGGCTAAAAGACAGGGCAATAAAAGGAGGAAAGATGGGAAACACTGTAAGTCTATCGGTCAAATTGAATGTAGCAGGAGGGCCAAGCCTTTCTGTCAGTAAATCAATTGAGGCAGAGGCATATGACAAGATCAATGTAACAGTGGAGGCAGGCACCACTCAGCCAGTTGAGATCCAGCCAGGTGAAACAGGACAGATCCAGCTGTTGCTGATAAAATCCAGCAGGTACAGCGAAGACCTTACCTACAAGGTACATGATACTGATTCAACATCAATCACACTTGATGAGCCGCAGATATACATGGGAAGTGGCTCGGTAAAGCTTCTTGGCAGCAAGATTGACAAGCTCCTTGTTTCCAATGGTATGAGTGATGATGCAGAGATTGAGATATTTGTTTGCAGGGATGCAACTCCCTCAAATAGTAATTAAAGGAGGTCTATGATGCCAGAGTATCTATCACCGGGTGTATATGTAGAAGAGATTGAGATCGGTTCAAAGCCGATTGAAGGGGTGAGCACAAGTACGGCAGGGTTTCTGGGTGAGACAGAAAGAGGACCCACAGAGCCAAGGCTCATAACAAGCTGGTCACAGTTCCAGAAGATATATGGTGGTTACTTTGATATTGAAAAAGTAAATCCTTACCTCCCCTATGCGGTTGAGGGGTTCTTTGTTAATGGTGGTGCAAGATGTTATGTGGGCAGGATTGTGGACAAGGATGCCGAGAAGGCGGAGATCAGACTGAGCAGAGACGGAACAAACTGCCTGACCGTAAAGGCTGTTGGTGAAGGCTCCTGGGGGAACAGGATCGCTGTGAAGGTGGAGGATGGGACATTCAGCTCAACAGCTGAACCGCTTTTCAGGCTCAAGATCTACTACTGGAGCAAGGGAAGCGTGGATACAACAAACCCTGACAAGACCGCAGATGTAATAGAGGATTTTGATGACCTTTCCGTAAATCCCCTGTCTGACAATTACTACGAAAACAGGGTAAACGGGATATCAAATCTTATCGTCATCTCAAAAGAGGATGATGACTCTGGCGAGGTACCTTCAGGTCCCGATACCCTGACTGCGTTGAGCGGTGGCAGTGATGGCAGCCTGCCTGTTGGTCTGGATGATTACAAGAGAGATGACACAGATGAACCGGGCAAGAGACGAGGGCTGACTGCCTTCAAGGAGATTGATGAGATATCCATTGTCTATGCACCCAATCCTGATGATAGCCTGACAAATGCCCTCATTGAACATTGTGAAACGCTCAAGGACCGTTTCGCAATTATTGATGCTGACAGGGGCTCAAGCAACACAGACTATATCAAACCAAGAGATGACCACGAGACCAGCTATGCTGCCTACTATTATCCGTGGATAAAGGTCTATGATCCCTTAACAAAGCTGAACAAATTGGTCCCGCCTGGCGGGCATGTGGCCGGTGTGTATGCAAGAACAGATATTGAAAGGGGAGTTCACAAGGCACCTGCCAATGAAAAGGTAAGAGGTGCGGTAGGGCTTGAATTCCAGATAACAAAGGGGGAGCAGGACATACTGAATCCAAGAGGTGTGAACTGTATACGGGCATTCCCTGGCAGGGGTATCAGGGTGTGGGGTGCAAGGACACTCTCCAGTAACACCCTGTGGAAATATGTAAATGTTCGGCGCCTGCTTCTCTTTATTGAGGAGTCCATTGAGGAAGGCACACAGTGGGTTGTCTTTGAGCCAAACAATGAAAAGCTCTGGGGTCGGGTCAGGGCAAGCATAACAGAGTTTCTCACCAGGGTATGGCGTGATGGAGCCTTGATGGGCACAAAGCCCGAAGAGGCATTCTTTGTTAAATGTGACCGCACAACAATGACGCAGGACGATATAGACAATGGAAGGCTTATCTGTGTTATTGGGGTTGCTCCTGTAAAACCGGCAGAATTCGTGATCTTCAGAATAGCCCAGTGGAGTGGTGGCTCAGAGGTTAGCGAGTAATATTTTTAAAGCAAATTTCCCGAATTTCTGGTTGGCCTTAAACTGGATCTTGAATAAATTTAAAAATAAGGAGGTACAATCATGCCAAGGCAGGACCCTTACAGACAGTTCAGGTTCAGGGTTGAGATTGATGGTATCACACAGGCAGGCTTCAGCGAGTGCAGCTTTGCTGACACCAATACGGATGTTACGGAATACCGTGAGGGAGATGAGCCGCCTGTGCTGAGGAAACTCTCAGGCCTTACGAAATTTGGAAACATAACCCTCAAGTGGGGAATCACTGACTCAATGGAACTCTACAACTGGCGTCAGCAGGTAATGGACTCAGGCGCCGAAGGTGCAAGAAAGAACATCTCCATCATCCTTGTGGATGAGGCAGGAAATGACAAGGCAAGGTGGGATGTGGTAAGGGCATGGCCTGTGAAGTATGATCCACCCGATTTCAACGCAAAGGGTAATGATGTGGCAATTGAATCACTTGAGATCGCCCATGAGGGCTTCAAAAGGGTCTCATGAGTAACAGGAGGAGGTAAGATCCATGGCTTTTCAGACCGAGTTTGAATTTACCCTTCCCAGGGGATATGTTGATGAGAGCGGGAATCTACACAACAAGGGTATAATGCGTCTTGCCACAGCTGCTGATGAGATACTGCCCATGAAGGACCCCAGGGTTCAGGCCAATCCTGCATATCTGACGGTGATACTCCTTTCAAGGGTGATCACGAAACTGGGGACACTTGAAACAATAAACACCAAGGTGATTGAGAATCTCTTTGCCTCTGATCTTGCCTATCTGCAGGACTTCTATGCCCGAATAAACGAAAACGGTACATCAAATATAAAGGCCCATTGTCCCAGGTGTGACCATGAATTTGAACTGGAGGTGACCCCCGACCCGGGGGAATAAAGGGCTACCCCCTCAACAGACTATACGAGGAGGTAGCCTTTATCGCATATCACTTTCACTGGTCCTATGAGGAGATTATGAACATGGAACACAGGGAAAGGCAGAGATGGGTAGAGGAGATATCAAAGATAAACAGACAGCTCTCTGGCAATAGAGAGAAAAGCATACTGGAGGCTGGTTAAATAATATGTCTACCGGAGAAAGACCATATCCATACATGGGGTTCAGGTTTCTTGTGGAGATTGATGGAATCGCAGTTGCGCGGTTCAGTGAGGTCTCAGGTATTCAGGTTGAGGTGGAAACAGAGAGTTACGAGGAGGGTGGTGTGAATGATTTTGTACACCTCTTTCCCAAAAGGACTAAGTACCAGAACATCATATTGAAAAGAGGCATTACAGACGGACAGGAGCTCTGGAACTGGCATCAGGAGGTGGTCAGGGGAACCTTTAAGCGAAAGAATGGTTCAATTATTCTGCTTGATTCAAAGGGTGAAGAGAAGTGGAGGTGGAACTTTGTTCAGGCCTTTCCAGTGAAGTGGACAGGGCCTGACCTGAAGGCAGAAGGCAGCAGCGTTGCCTTTGAAAGCATTGAACTTGTCCATGAGGGGATAAAAAAGGGATAAGCTATGGTGAAAAAGCAATGGTGCAGAGAGATTAGATCAATAACCCCTGGCAGGACAGATTTCTGCAGAGGGATAATAAAAAAGTATATCCAGAGATGGCTACGGGTACCCTTTCCATCATTGATATTTAAATGGCCCTCTGGAAGTGCCGGGGTATGGATGTTGGTCAGAAAGGAGATCAATTATCCAGCACCTCCTGTAACCTTGAAAAAACTCTACCTTTCCATGGGTATTGATCTGTTTGTAAGTTTGCCCTCAACTGTCAGCAGGGGATTTGCAAAACCGGTTCCAGCAACAGCAAAGGCCGGCAGCACTGTATTTCATTGGGAGCACCAGAAGAATGCGTGGCAGTCTTCTACTATGAAACTTTTTTATCTTGCATCCTTTGCTGCAGGGCATCCTGTTACAGGGGGCTGGTCAGCCTCACCACTGCCCAGAAGATTCTCCGGGGCAAGAAGAAAGGCAGGACACTCTCCTGGGCAATACTCCGGTGTAGGGCTCCGACAGTCATACAGAGCTGGTAAGGAAGATCATGTAACAATGACAGGACCGGGCAGATCTGTCTCCATCTATCACCTGATGGCTGAAAAAGGGTATCCAGGCCGGTCCATATTATCCGGTGTGTTGAGGCGTACTGGTTTGTATCTCTTTCCTCACTACATGGGCATTGCCGAACCCGGACAGGATACTTCAGGAAAAGATCTCCAGAATACCCTGCGATCAGTGAGAGAGGAAGGTTTCTCTTTTTCATGGGGAGCCTTACATCCTGCAACCAATGCCACCATGATAAAGATGATCCCCGGAAATTCTGTATTTCAACTTTGTGATTATCACTGGAAACGGACTATAAGCAGGCTCTTTAACATGGTATCCCTTGATTACACGAACCTGTACAGAAGGGACAGGCATGGTGATTCATCAGAGATCAACAGGTTTTATACAGAAGGCAGTACAGCCTTCTTGTTTAATAAAGGGTCTTTCAAAGAGGAGAGATTCAACAATTTATTGCTTTCTGAAAATATTGCTCAGAGATCCTATCACTCAGACGAAGAGAATATGAAACTGTATTTCAACAACATGCATAACTTCAATGAGGAAATAAAAGAGCTTAAAAAACTCATCCTTCAAACCAGGGGGGAGATGGAAAATGTCCCATCAAAGGAGTTTATAAGAAGAGAGCTTGAGAGGAATGCCGTGCGCCATTTTGATATCAAAGAGGTGACAGACAGGGTCTATTCCGAACTTACAAGAAGGATAAGGCTTGAAAGAGAAAGAAGGGGGCTCTATGCTTGAGAAGGCCTATTTTACGCGTAGAGATAATACCTCGTTAAAAATACCCTGTAAATTTAATCCTAAAGAATTAAGTGTTGAAAAAAGCAATCAATTTGCCGAGATAAATATACCAGGACTTTCTTCTTCTCTTTTACAGTTTGTCCGTGGCAACAGCAGGACCATTACGCTTGAACTGTTTTTTGATACCTACGAAGAAGGAAAAGATGTGAGAGAATATACAGATGCAATTACAGGCTGGGATGCCGGCAGCATGTTCAGCAAACTACCGGATACATCAAAGGGTCTGATGGATATTGACTCTGAACTCCATGCGCCTCCTGTATGCCTTTTTATATGGGGAAGTTTTGTTTTTCAGTGCATCATTGAACGGGTCACAAAGAGGTTTACCATGTTCCTTCCCGAAGGGATCCCTGTCAGGGCAACCCTGAATGTAACCCTCAAGGAATACAAAGAGGTGGATATACAGGTAAAGGAGATTGACACTCATTCGGCAGATATTACAAAGCGATGGATGGTAAAGGAAGGAGATAGCCTGTGGTTGATTGCTGATAAAGAATATGGAGATCCTGCTGACTGGAGGCTTATTGCAGAGGCAAACGGGATAGAAAATCCAAGGTATCTCGTACCAGGGCAGGAACTGGTGATACCTACCAGGGAGTGAACAATGCCATTGACTGATATAGCAGAAAAGACTGCTCAGTTTTATGCACCAAGATTTGAGGTGGAGATAGAGGGTAAGAAGCTCAAGGGTGCGATGGAGAAGATAATAACGGATATCTCAATAACCGAAAAGGTGGACGAGGGTGCAAGTTTTTCCTTTACCCTTTACGATGAGTTTGACCTGAGAAAACAGAGGTTCAAATGGCTTGAACACGAACTCTTTCAGATCGGTAATAAAACAAAAATTTCACTGGGCTATGAAAACAACCTTGAGACCATGATAGAGGGGAAAATTACATCAATTGAGCCAAGCTTCTTCTCAGGTGAGTTGCCAACCATTACCATTACAGGCCATGACCTTTCTTTTGATTACCTGAAACGTCCATCACCTGCAGAGACCTTTAAAAATACCACCTACGGTGAGATTGCCGAGAAGATTGCCAGAGGAGCAGGACTTCAGCCGGTAGTAGACAGAAGTGATATAAGGGTATTAGAGATAAAGAAACAGAATAACGAGTCCTATTATCGGTTCTTAAAGAGGCTTGCCGGGGAGATCGAGTTTGTCTTTTTTGTTTATAAAAAGACCATGTATTTTGTCAGTGAGTATATCTATCCTGAAGAGATAACCCTTTCATTCGGCAGGGATCTTATAAGTTTCAAGCCTTCTCTTAATACTTCGGGTATTTTAAAAAGCGTAGAGGTAAGGGGGCATAACCCAAAGGACCCCTCAAAGCCTGTAGTAGGCAAGGTCGTGGCGAAGGGGTTAGTGGAGGGTGAATATATAAAGATTGGTTCTCTCAGTAAAAAGATAGAAAATCCTGCAGAGAAGGTCATTGACAATGTTACGGTTACATCTGTATCACATGCCAGGAAGATAGCAGAGTCTGTTCTCAAAAAGGCAAATCAGAGCATACTCACAGGAGAAGGCTCATCCATCGGAGTTCCTCAGATAAGGGCCGGGATAACACTGCAACTGGAGAGACTGGGAAGTATTTTCAGTGGTAGATACTATGTGACAGAGACAACACATAGTATTAACAATAGCGGTTATTTAACAAGGTTTTCCGTTATAAGGAGAGAAAAATGAGCCTCCTTGAAAGCATTGGTTTAGAAGAGATCAAATCTTATGGGATGAATGGTGTTGCACCTGCAGTTGTAACCAACAACCAGGACCCTGAAGGGCTTGGGAGGGTAAAGATCAGATTTCCCTGGCTGTCTGATGATAATGAGACAGACTGGGTAAGGGTTGCCACCCTGATGGCAGGCACTGAAAGAGGCAGTTTCTTCCTCCCCGATGTGGGTGATGAGGTGCTTGTTGCCTTTGAACATGGCGATATTAATGCCCCCTATGTGATTGGTATGCTCTGGAACGGCAAGCAAAAGCCACCGGAAAAGAACCAGGATGGTAAAAATAACATAAGAAAGATCCGCTCAAGGAGCGGTCATGAGATAGTCTTTAATGATGATGAGGCAGCCGGAAAGGAAAAGGTGGAGATACACACAAAGGCAGGCCATAAGATTCTGCTTGATGACACTGCCGGAGGCGAGAGGATTGAGATCGTGGACAAAACAGGCTCAAACAAACTCACCATAGATTCGGTCCGGAACTCCATAACCATGGAATGCGGGATGCAATTAAAAATCAAGGCACAGACAGTTGAGATAGAGGGCACTGCCTCTTTAACCCTCAAGTCAAGTGCAATGTTAACCATACAGGG
>JAADHP010000244.1 GCA_013151785.1 Nitrospirota bacterium
GCAGCATTTATATCCCAGGCCTTCCTGTTTCTTGGTCCCACAAAATTGCTTATGCCCCTGACCTCAAGACACTCAACTCCATGCATGACACACACATGTGCCACAGCTGCTCCTTCCATGCTCTCGCAAAGGGGCCTGTATCTTTTTCTGAGGTAATCTGCTCTATCCTTTGTTGCAGTGACGGTGGAAACAGTAATAAAGTTTCCCTTTTTTACCAAATGTCCTTTTTTTCGTAAACTATTCACGACAGAGGCCAACAGCCCTTCATTGAATACAATTTCATTGTATAGTGCTTTGCCATTACTGGTTTTTAACAAAGGTATACCTATGAATCTCATATCTGAAAACCCTCTTGTCATATAGATACCTTCGTCTGCATAGATCTCCCTCTCTGCTATTGCAATATCACCTATTGAAACACCACTACCAGGGAATGCACCGGCTATACCAAAGTTTATAATGATTTCAGGTCTGTATTTAAGAATAAAGAATGTGGTTGCATGTGCTGCATTTACCTTTCCCACACCTGAGATGACAAGGATAATCTTTTTGTTATTTATCAGGCCTGATATAATCTCTATGTTGGAATATTTAAAAAACTTTCTCTTTTTGATATGATTTATTAAACCTGATGCCTCGTCTGTTACAGAACATACAAGCCCGATCAATTAAATCCTCTTATATCAATTTTTAATTTCTTGACTATTATATTACTGTATTGTTTAAATATATTTCAAAAGAAAATCTGGGTTCTCAGAAGCTATTGATAATACTATCGTCAAAAGGCAGGAGGTAAAATGTCTGAACTGAAAGAGATGTACAGAAAGATCGTCGAAGACCCCTTTCCATCAGAGTTGACCATCAGGTTTGGCGAACAAGCCCTTGTTTACAGAAAACGTGTCTGGAATATCAGAGACCCCGAGACAGGTGAAATAATACAGAGAGGGCTGCGTTATGGTGAAAATCCTGACCAGCCAGCAGCTTTATACGAACTTGTAAATGGAAACCTGGTACTTGGAGGATGTGAGTTCATCAACCCTGGCAATGGGCTTGTCAGCAGTATAACTGAAGAGGATATGATACAGGCAGGAAAACATCCAGGAAAGACCAATCTTACAGATATTGACAATGCACTGAATATCCTCAAGTTTATGACAGACAGACCTGCTGCAGCAATTATGAAGCACAACAATCCAAGCGGCGTTGCCTATGGAGAAACACTTGCCGAGGCTTACGACAGAGCCAACATGGCAGACAGGATCGCAGCCTTTGGAGGTGCCCTCGTGGTTACCCGTGCAATGGACAGGGAAACAGCAGAACTTGTCAGCAAGAACTACCTTGAGGTGGTTGCAGCTCCAGATTTTGAAGAGGGAGTTATTGATATACTTGCCACAAGGAAGAATCTCAGGATAATCAGGATTAGCAGGATAGAGGATCTGAAAAAATACATGGATATCCCGGTGGTAGAATTCAAGTCACTCATGGATGGTGGAATCATTGCTCAGCAGTCTCAGATAAACAGGATCAGAACAAAGGATGACTTTCAACCTGCCAGAACCGTTTATAAAGGAAAGGAATACACCATTAAAAGGATGCCCACTGAGAAGGAATACGAAGATATGATTTTTGGCTGGCATGTTGAGCAGGGTGTGACCTCCAATTCAGTTATATATGTCAAGGACGGTGTTACTGTTGGGATTGGAACAGGTGAGCAGGACAGGGTTGGTGTTGCAGAAATAGCAGTGTTCAAGGCATATACAAAGTATGCTGACGCACTCTGTTTCAGACGTTATGGTATAGGTTATAAGGATTTTCAGCTGGAGGTCAAAGAGGGCAAAAGAGACCGCGCCGCCCTTGATGAGATCGATGAGGAGACAAAGAAGGCGAAGGGAGGATTGGTTGGTTCTGTGATGGTCTCTGATGCCTTCTTCCCGTTCAGAGATGGCGTGGATGTGGGAATAAAGGAAGGTATCACCGGAGTGGTTCAACCTGGAGGAGCGCTCAGGGATTTTGAGGTGATCGAGGCCTGTAACGAGGCAAATGTAACAATGGTCTTTACAGGCCAGAGGCTGTTCAAACACTAAGGAGGTTAGCGATGGATTATATCATTGTCCTGGTTACAGCACCAGATGAAGAGGTTGCAGCGAATATAGCCCGTGAAATAGTGGAGGAAAGACTGGCAGGTTGTGTAAATATTACAAAAGGAGTGCGTTCCATCTATTCCTGGGAAGGCAGGATTGAAGATGAGCCCGAGGTGATGATGATTATAAAAACCAAAGACACTCTTTTTGAACCTTTAAAGAGAAGGATATCAGACCTCCATCCCTACAGTATTCCGGAAATCATATCTTTCAAGATAGAAAAGGGTTCTGATGAATACCTTAAGTGGTTAGGTGAGGTTACAATATAAAAGGGGGATGGTTACTCAACCCATCCCCTTTTTAGGTTTTTAATCTCTTAAACAGCCTCGACAGCCTTGATCTCAGGGATGTCCTGCTTCAGGGTTGCCTCTATTCCGCCTTTCAGTGTCATTATTGACATGGGACATGTTCCACAGGCACCAACCAGTTTGACTTTCACAATATTATCATCGGTAATTTCAATAAGTTCTACATCTCCGCCATCACGCTGTAGTGCTGGTCTTATTCTGTTGATTACCTCCTCTACCTTGTTCCTGTCTACCATTATAACCTCCTTATTTTGTCTTCTATCTGATATTATAACAAAGCACCTCAAAGAAAATAATGATTTTAATCATATCCATCTGAAACAAGAGCGGCAGAGAGGTGGTTCATCATCCCATTGATGCAATAGGATTTAAAATATTAAGACAACAGAGTCTTTTCAGCCTTCAGGGGATAGATAAGGTTGCTGGTGAATGTTACTGTCGGTATTGCTACATGGGGCTTCTTCACCACCTCTACCCCTTTTCAATGGAAACCTGATTTGATTTTGCTCTGTCTTTCAATAAAGGTACGAACAGAGACTAATCCTGCGGAGTGCCTTATTTTTATGAGGTGTCCTGCCTTTTCAGTATTTTATCCTTACAAGATGTGATATTGAACCCAAATCCAGCTGTAAGAACGACAAAGAATAGCTAACAACAGTGGTATGGTAGAGTCTGAACGGATTTGAATTTTGCATAAGATTTGCCGTGGAGGGCAAATCGCAAAATTCCCTCGGAAGCGGACATGGATGTCCGCTGATAATAAGGGGTCCCCGAAAAATCGCAAGATTTTTTGGGGTATCCGGGATGTGTAAGACTCTATCATACCACTGCTATAACTTTATCGCTGGATTTGGGTTGAAAATGACTTAAAAGGACTATTTTTTCAGCGGGACAAACCCATATTTTTTATAAATCTTCTGTGCCTCATCAGAGAGTATAAAGGAGATGAATTTTTCAGCATTCTCAGGATGTGGTGCATTGTTTAACCGCGTGATATAATAATTAACCCTGTTTCTCTGATCAAGCCTCTCTCCTGGTTCAATTACTTCAAAGTTAAGCCCCTGAGATCTGGCATAAACAGCCTCAGTGGCCCATACAGGCCCTACATCTACTGTGCCTTTTTTTAATCTAAGGGGTGTCTCCCGGTGATGTACTATGGTCAGTATGGTGGTTCCCTCGGCACGCTTTTCTTCCATAATCCTGTGAACAAGCCTCTTTCCTCCTGCCCTCTCATACATGTCGATTATGTATTTTGTTATATCCTCCATGGCACCAGGCTGAGAGATCCGGACCTCATCCCGTGCAAGGTCTTCAACGGATTTTAACCTGGCAGGATTCCCTGGTGGTGTAAGAAGCACAATCCTGTTATGAAGATAAACATGATAATTACTTATCAGATCAAGGGACTTAAGTTCCTCCATGGCATCTGCTGTTACAGATGTATAGATGTCAGGGCTGCCAGTTATATATTTCCCCTGAAATAGAGCACCTCCTTTTTTTATCTGTTCCAGTTCAATGCCTGGAGGGAGTGTTTCATAAAATATTTTTTTTACCTCGGGATGTTTTGACTGGAAAGCCGAAAGCAACTCGTTCATTACCATGAACTGATTACCTGCCATGAAAAGAATCAGATCTGCGCTATCCATTACGTCAAGGTTATGGAGATCATCTTTCCTTGTTGCTGGTATTTCAGGGTACTTTTTTTCAGACATAGCATACTCCCATAATAATTTATGGACTACCAATATTATGGTTAAACTTTTGTAATAAATGCAAGACAAAAAGAGGTAATTTTCTCCATCAGGATGTGTTATATTAAACTTAATATCATTAGGGTTTTTAAGGAGGCTCTTGATGGAAGTTTTGCCTGATGATGTAAGGGCATTGTTAAAAAAAGAGTTTGAGAAACTGAAAGACAATGTTCATATATGGCTTTTTACAGGAAAGGGTATTAATGACAGATACAATGAATTCTCAAGGAAACTATTCAAAGAACTCTCGGGCATCAGCAAAAAGATTCATCTGAAGGAATTTTCTTTAAAGTCAAAAAAAGCAAGAGAGCTTAACATCGAGACCTCACCCACTATCTTGATAAATCCTGAAAAATACCACATCATGTTTCAGGGTGCACCCCTGGGAGAGGAGGGCAGATCCCTTGTCTCTTCCATCATCATGGTTTCTCACGGACATGGAATACTTGGTAAAGAGTCTGTTTCGAGGCTTACCGAACTGAAAAGCAGCAGAGATATCATGGTATTTGTCAGCCCCACCTGTCCATACTGTCCTCAGCAGGTGGGCTATGCTGTTTCTGCTGCCATTGAGGTACCTGACAGGGTATCTGTCCGTATTGTGGAGATATATGAGAACAGAGAACTGGCAGACAAATTCAATGTTGTTTCAGTACCACAGACAGTTGTAAATGGTAATGTTGTGGCAACAGGCATTCAACCAGAGGATGCCTTCATAGACAGCCTTTTTTCTGGTGCCCCTGTGGAGATGCAGATTGCACCGTCAACAAAAGAGATAATCAAGAAGGATCTGCTCATTGTTGGTTCAGGTCCTGCTGGATTGACTGCTGCAATCTATGCAGAGCGGTCAGGGCTTAAAACTGTGGTAATAGAAAAGGGTAGTATTGGAGGACAGGTGGCCGTAACACCTGTAGTCGAAAACTATCCTGGATATACAAGAATTCCGGGCAAGGTGCTTATGGATATGATGGCTCAGCAGGCACTCCAGTACACAGAAATACGCCAGGGTGAGGAGGTTCTCCAGATCAGAAGGACAAAAAAGGGACTGTTCCATATAAAAACATCCTCAAACAGATATGAAACAAGGGCTGTGATCCTTGCCACTGGAGCAGAACACAGAAGATTGGGAGTTCCGGGAGAAAAGAGGTTTTTGGGTAGAGGTGTGAGTTATTGTGCTACCTGTGATGGGTATTTTTTTAAGGATGGGAAAAAGGTGATAATGGTTGGTGGAGGCAACTCAGCAGTAACAGAAGCACTTTATTTAAACAGTATAGGAGTGGATGTTACGCTTGTCCACAGACGAGACGCACTGAGGGCAGAGGCGAGGCTACAGGAGAACATCAAAGAGCGAAACATTCCCATTCTCTATAACACTGTGGTTGAAGAGATTATAGGTGAAAGGGTTGTTAGTGCTGTAAGATTAAGGGATCTCAAAAAGAAAGAATCCTATGTAATGAATGTGAATGGAGTATTTATAGCCATAGGATATGAACCAGTAAATACTCTTGCAAAGAAACTCAAACTGAAGCTTACTGATGATGGATACATAGTGGTTGACGATAGACAGAGAACCTCCATGCCAGGAGTCTATGCCTGTGGCGATGTAACAGGTGGAATCAAGCAGATTGTAACAGCAGTGGGGCAGGGCTCTGTTGCTGCAATCACTGTTTTCGAGGATTTAATGAATCCATACTGGAAAGGAAAGGGTGATTTTGAGTAAAAAGATATTCTGTGGTAAGGATTTGGGAAATTATTTAAAAGGAGGTCATCATGATTGCTCTTAATATGGCAAATGTAATGGAAGAGGTAATTGGAGAAAAGGGCTTAACAGAAAAAGAGATTGAAGACCTACGACAGAAGATCAAGGATGCCCTTTCCCAGATAAAGAACAGGAAGTGGTCAGAGCTTGCCTTCCTGGATCTACCAGAGCAGGATACGGAAAAGATTAAAGAGATAGCTCTGGATATAAAGAACCAAGCTGAGAATTTTCTCCTCCTGGGAATAGGGGGGTCTGCCCTTGGGCCAAGGGCGATTCTTGATGCACTCAGTCCTTTCCACAATCTGAGGCACAAACCACGTGTTTTTATATACGACAATGTTGACCCAGGAACCCTGTCTTCTATTCTTTCCCTGATTGATCTGAAAAAGACCTTTGTCAATGTAATTACCAAATCCGGTAGTACTGCCGAAACGGCAGCCTCTTTCATGATTCTGTGGGAAGAGATGGAAAAGATCCTTGGCAAAGAGAGCACAAAGAGATTTATTGCTACTACAGATCCTGAGAAGGGAAACCTCAGGGAGATAGTAAAGAAGTACGGGCTTGAATCCCTTGATATCCCTCCTGGTGTAGTTGGAAGATATTCGGTGCTAAGTCCTGTTGGGCTACTCACTGCAGAGGTTATAGGTGTTGATTGTAAAGAGCTTCTGAAGGGTGCAAAGGATGTAAGAGACAGGTGTGTGGAGGAGGAACTCTGGAAAAACCCCGCCCTGCTAATGGCTGCTGTATTATATCTGCAGGGCACCAAGAACAGAAGAACAATAGATGTTATTATTCCATATGCTGACGGATTAAAATCCTTTTCCCAATGGTTCTGCCAGTTATGGGCAGAAAGCCTTGGCAAGTTGGGGCTTGGTCTTACACCCTATCCATCAATAGGCACCACTGATCAGCATTCTCAATTACAGCTCTGGATGGAGGGGCCAGAAGACAAAGTGGTTATATTTCTGCGGATTGAAGACTACGGAACTGATATCAAGATTCCCATTGTCTTTGAGGATATGGAAGGTCTTAATTATCTGTCCGGACATACACTGTCAGAACTTATAAAGGCAGAGGAGGAGGCAACTGAATTGTCACTTGCAAGGGCTTCAAGGCCCAATCTCTCTCTGGACATTCCATGTATTGATGCCTATCACCTTGGTCAGTTGTTTATGTTTTTTGAGATTGTAACAGCTCTTGTGGGCTTCCTCTTTGGCATCAATCCTTTCAACCAGCCAGGTGTGGAGGAAGGCAAAAACTTCACCTATGGGATGATGGGCAAAAAGGGCTTTGATAAAAAGCGGCAGGAGGTTGAAGAGGCAAGAGAGAAAAAACTCTGCTGGACTGTTAAGTAGATGATGCAGTTACTATTAATACTGCTGCTATTGCTGTCTCCTTCACCTGCATTGGCATCAAACAGATGTGAGTACAGGGAGGTATCAAGGGTTATTGATGGTGATACCATTGTTCTAAAAAACGGACAGCGGGTCAGGCTCCTTGGTATAGATACACCCGAAAGTGCTGACCCAAGAAGGCCTGTCCAGTTCTTTGGACTCGAGGCAAAACAGTTCCTTAAGAGACTTGTAGAGCACAGGACTGTTTGTCTCAGAAGAGACAGAGACAGAACAATCAACAAAGACAAGTACAACAGACTCCTGCGCTACATCTATTTGGATAAGCTCTTTGTCAACAAAGAGATTGTTAAAAAGGGCTACGGGTTTGTCTTTGTTCAGTTCCCCTTCCAGTATATGGAAGAATTCAGGAAGCTTCAACAGGAGGCCATGGAGAAAGAAGTTGGTCTTTGGAATGACAGAAGGTACCGAACCTGGATTGGTGACTATGCAAAGAGCCTTTCTCGTATCAGTAATTGTATCTCTGATGCTGTAGTATGTTCATGGAATGCCATAAAATACATCGGTAAAAAGAAGAAGGTGAGATTCCTTATAAAAAAGGTTCACAATGCAGGCGAGAGGATTTATTTCAACAGTGAGGATGATATCTACAATCCAAGGAACTTTACAGTGGTATTGCCTGTGTCAAACAGAGATTACAAAGACATTGAGATGCAGTATTGGGGAAGGATAGCAGAGGTAAGAGGGTACATCAGAGAAAACCATGGCCGTGCAGAGATGGAGATCAGGGATCTAAAGGAACTGGTAATACTTAATTCTGATGGTTCATAAACTGTTATTGAAAAACAGTACCGTCCAAAAAGATTTAGTAAGAAAAAAGAAAGGCAGGGTGCCGAAGAAAAATAAGCACCACACCTTTGAAAAACAAAAATACTTCCGACCTAAGGGGCAGAGGTGGTTCATCATTCCATTGATGCAATAAGATTTAAAATATTAAAAAAACAGAGCCTTTTCAGCCTTCAGATGATACATAAGGTTGTTGGTGTATGTTACTGTCGGTATTGCTACATGGTCTTCTTCACCACCTCTGCCCCTTTCTAATTGATACCTCTTCTGAATTTCACTCTGTCTTTCAATATAGGTTTGGGCAAGAGTAATCCTGTGGATTGCATTATTTTTATGAGGTGCCCTGCCTTGTTATTATTTTATATTGGACAGAGATGATTGAAAAAAATTTCTGTAAAAGCCCATTGCCCTCTGCAGATAATCTTTGAATATTTCCTCTGCATGTCTGACCATCTCCAGAGCTCTGTCAGTGTCTTCATCATGCTCAAACCATTGCCTTATTATCTCGGGTGTCACTTCAATATGGAACTGCAAGGCATATACATTGTTGTTATATACAAAGGCCTGGTTCGGATATGCCTCTGAAGATGCAATTCTTTTGGCACCCTCGGGAAGATCAAAGGTATCCCCATGCCATTGAAACACCTCTGCCCTGCCAGAGCCATCTATCTCAAGCTCCTTTATGGCAGGGTCGTTCAGACCTTCCTCTGTTAGTTCCACCTTGAACCAGCCTATCTCCTTTACCTCTCCTGGATATACCCTGGCACCAAGTACATGGGCGAGCATCTGTGCGCCCAGGCATACACCAAGCACAGCCCTGCCCTTCTTTACAAAGTCTTCTATCAGTTTTGCCTCATCCTTCAGATAAGGATATCTGTCCATCTCATAAACAGCCATGGGTCCTCCCATGATCACAAGATGTGTATAATCATCAACAGTGGCAGGTCTATCGCCTTTTGAGTATTCAGCTACCCTGTAAGGAATCCTGTTCTCC
>JAADHP010000092.1 GCA_013151785.1 Nitrospirota bacterium
ACCTTTATTATTTTCATACACCTATGCAAAGGAGGTAAACAAGATGGTTGAGAACATTCACTGGCTTGGGCATGATACCTTTAAGATTACTGGTAAGGATGTAACAGTATTTACTGACCCTTTTAAATTAAGATCAGCAGATAAGGCTGACATCATACTAATCACACATGAGCATTTTGACCATTGCTCACCTGATGATGTGGCAAAGATCCAGACGGATGATACCGTAATTGTTGCCACACCTGACTGTGCTGCGAAACTCTCTGGTAATATCAAGACAGTAAAGCCAGGCGATATAATTGAAGTGAAGGGTGTCAGGATTGAGGCAGTGCCAGCCTACAACACAAACAAACAGTTTCACCCAAAGGATCGTAACTGGGTAGGATACATATTCACAGTTGATGGCAAAAGGATTTACATAGCAGGTGATACTGATTATATCCCTGAGATGAAAACCTTCAGGGATATTGATATTGCTCTGCTTCCTGTAAGTGGTACCTATGTAATGACGGCAGAGGAGGCTGTGCAGGCAGCACTTGATATAAAACCAAAGGTTGCCATACCAATGCATTTTGGTTCAATCGTGGGTGATAAGTCAGATGCCGAGAGGTTTGCTGCTGCCCTTAAGGGAAAGGTGGATGTGGTGATTCTGAAAGAGGAATAAAGGTTCTTGAGCCCAAATCCACTTGTAAGAATAACAAAGAATAGCTGAAACTAGTGGTATGGTTGAGTCTGAACGGTTTTGAATTTTGCACAAGATTTGCCGTGGATGGCAAATCGCAAAATTCCCTCGGAAGCGGGGTCCCCGAAAAGTCGTAGACTTTTTGGGGCAGGAACTTGGATGTCCGCTGAGAATGAGTGTAAGACTCTACCATACCACTGCTATAACTTTATCGCTGGATTTGAGTTGAATATATATGATGGCTGATGCAAAGAAGATAACAGAACTGTTACTGAAAGAATATCCCAATCCGAAGATTGCCCTGAACTTCCGCACCCCCCTTGAACTGCTTGTGGCTACCATACTTTCTGCACAGTGTACTGACAAGAGGGTCAATGAGGTTACAAAGGATCTCTTCAAAAAATACAAAACAGCAGAGGATTATGCAAGGGCAGACCTGAAGAGATTTGAAGAAGAGATAAAGCCCACTGGCTTTTACAAAAACAAGGCACGCCAGATAATAAACTGCTGCAAGGCACTTGTAGAAAAATATGGCGGTAAGGTACCTGACTCACTGGATGAATTGACAAGGCTGCCTGGTGTGGGCAGGAAAACAGCAAATGTTGTACTTGGAAGTGCCTTTGGAAGGCCTGCCATTGCAGTGGATACCCATGTCCTGAGAGTCAGTAACCGACTTGGCCTTGTAAATTCAAAAAAACCAGAAGAGGTGGAGTTTGAACTTATGAGACTGATTCCAGAGGAATACTGGACACTTTTTACCCTGTCGATGATACTCCATGGCAGGCATGTCTGTAAGGCAAGAAAACCCCTGTGTGGAAAGTGTGTGCTTTATAAAGAATGCCAGTGGCCTGAGAAAACAAAATAAACACAATCTCGCATGCCATCCAAGGCACGCTCCGAGGAGAAAATCAGGTTCACCATCCTGGTGAACCTCTTTGATTTTCTGAAGCCCTTCAAAGGCAATACCTATATGCCTGCTTTTTTGCAGACCTTTTTTTCTATCGGCATTTTTTGGTGTTACAGCCTCACCTTGACAGGGAAAAAGGGAATCTGATTAAATAAAAATGCTAAATAAAGGACTTTCCTTTTTTAGCACAGACGGATGTGAGGAAGAGGGGTGTAACCGAGCACCCAGTATTCTGGATGCTCGATGAATCCCCCGCTGCCCCGCAGCCGTGAAGGGAACGAAAGCCCGTGCAAGGGGCAAGGAACAAGCAGCAGGTAACAAGAAGTTAAAATCAATGCCCCTTGCAAAAGCCACTGCCGGGCACCCGGATTAACCTGGATGCCCGGTGGGAAGGTGGGTGAGTAGGAGTACAGGTAGCAAGGGACAGGCAGCAAGCAACAGTATTGTTACATGCCGTCTGTCACCTGTAGCTTGAACGCCCTGAGCCGGAAGACCCATCCGTCTGAAATACCTCGCGGGAGGTTTGTCATGAAATTCACTGACCCATCCTTTCTCAATACCCTCAAATCCGTACAAGATACATCTTCAATAAGATTCCGAGCTAAATCCATGAGCGTCCTGATAGTATCTGCTCTGTTTATTGTTGCAGTATCTCTGCTGTCTTTTTCTGATGTCTACTCTCAGGAAAACACAAACCCATATGAAATGGCGGATATTGTAGTAACTGCCACAAGGTATGAAGAGAGTCTTCTTACTGTCCCAACAAACGTGACGGTTATCACAGAGGAGGAGATCAAGAATTCAACAGCACTGAATATACCCGAACTTCTAAAAACAGAGGCTGGGGTTTTTGTAAACGATATAACAGGTAACAGGAGAAACATCACTGTAGATCTGAGAGGATTTGGTGAGACAGGTTCCCTGAATACCCTTGTGCTTGTTGATGGAAGAAGGGTAAACGAGGCAGACCTGAGTGGAACTGACTGGACACAGATACCCCTTGACCGTGTAAAAAGGATCGAGATTATAAGGGGTGCCAGGGCATCCATACTCTTTGGTGACAATGCAACAGGTGGTGTCATTAATATAATCACAAAGGAAGGTACGGCTTTAAGATACGGTTTTTCAGCTGGTGCTGGAAGTTATGATACCCAGAAAGGTTCGGCCTTTTTGAGCGGTTCAACAGAGAAGTTCTCCTACTACCTATCAGGCAGTTTTCTTACCTCAGATGGTTATCGGAGAAATAGTAAGACAGATGCAAAGGACCTTGGATTTAAACTGAATTATTTTCCTTCTGATAGACTGAAATTGGGTATCAGTGCGGGCTATCACAAGGATGATACAGGGCTTCCTGGTGCACTCACTGAGACCCAGTTGCGCTCTGGTACAGCCCGTACAGATACAAAATACCCGAGAGATTTCTCACGTGTTGAGGATTACTACGTGAAGACTGACGCTGAGTACACCTTCTTGAAGGAGAGTTTCTTCAAGACAGATCTGTCCTTCAGAAGGCGTTCAGTGCTCTCCTTTGCCTCCTTTGTGGGTGGAAACTTTCTTGGTGATACCAGGATTGACACAATAGGCATATCACCGCAGGTGGTACTTAATCAGTCATTAGGCAATATGAAAAATACGTTAAACATAGGCCTTGACTTCTACAGTAATGAAGAGGACATCGAGAATAAATCCATATTCTTTGGTTCTCCTTCAAAGGGCAATTATACCCTTAAGAAGAGAAATCTGGGTTATTACATCTATGATGACTTCAGACCTCTCAGCAACCTGACCATATCAGCAGGATACAGGTTTGACAGGGCAAGGTTTATCTTCGACCCCAGCACTCCTGACAGGATAACCCATGATGAAGAACTCTACACTGCAGGTATAAACTACCACTTCCAGGGCAGGTCTTATCTCTATGCAAGTTACTCAAAGGGTTTCAGATATCCTGTGCTTGATGAAATGTATAGCTTCTTTGTAAATACGATAGATACAACCTTGAAACCACAGCGATCAGATGACTATGAGATGGGTATACGATACTATTTCAATAACTCCATATATGTACATGCCAACCTCTTCAGGATTGATACGAGGGATGAGATATTCTATAACTCCCTTGCCTTCTCCAATGAGAACCTTGATGGAAAAACCCGTAGAGAGGGAGTTGAACTACAATTCCATGGAAACCTTACAAAGTGGCTTACTTTTGGAAGTAGCTATACCTTTACAAAGGCAAAGATAAAGGGTGGTGATTTTGACGGCAGGAGGATTCCCAATGTGCCTGAAAGCAAGATCACAGCTCAGATGATAATTAATCCCATCCAGAACCTCATACTATCTCTTGAAGGTATTTATGTAGGAGAAAGACCCTTCATAAGCGACTTTAACAATTCCTATGGTAATCAGGAGGACTATACAGTATTCAATCTCAGGATTAGATATAAATGGAAAAAGGTCACCATATATGGAGACATCAAAAACATTACTGATGAGGAGTATTCAGAATATGGTGTCATAAAGTATCCTGGCCTGAGGGCTGTTTATCCCTCCCCAAAACGCAACTACTTTGTTGGCCTTACAATGGAACTATAATGGATAGAAGGGGTGAGAGTTGATGCTGGCTGTAGTCTTTGTAATAATTCTATCCCTTCTCTCACCCTCGTATATTGAAGCAGCAAATTATCAGAGGATAGTATCTCTGGCACCCAGTATTACAGAGATACTGTTTGCCATGGGTGTTGGTGAGAAGGTGGTGGGAGTAACTGTCTTCTGCGACAGACCTCCTGAGGCAAAGAAGAGGCCAAAGATTGGAGGCATGTCAAACCCCTCAGTTGAGGCAATCCTGCGATTAAGGCCGGACATTGTTATTGTTACTACAGACGGAAACCCTGAAGAGGTGAATATTAGATTGAACAAACTTGGAATAAAGACATATGTCTTCAGGGCAAGAAGGATAAAAGAGCTTCCCCAAGGTATCAGAGAACTGGGCAGGGCAATCGGAGAAGAGATAAAGGCAAATGTTCTTGCCAGGAGGATAGAAGATTCAATAAGGGAGTTCGGTATTAACAGAGAGAAAAAAAGGGCCTTAAAGGCGCTCTTTATCATATGGCCCCAGCCCCTTATTGTCGCAGGCTCTGATACAGCCATTGACGATGCCTTTGAGATCCTTGGGATAGAGAACATTGCCCGCAGGGCAGGTTCACGTTATCCGAGATACTCTGTGGAGGAGATAATCAGGGTTTCACCTGATATTATTTTCATAGGTGTTGGTATGGACCCGAAAAGCAAGAATATAAAGGAGTTCTCCGAGGTATTGATGAAAAGACTGAAGGATGTAAAGGCAGTAAAAGAGGGTAGGGTGTATTATGTTAGCGATGCCCTCTACAGGCTTGGTCCTGGAGTAATAAAGGGAATAAAAGAACTGAAGGAATACATTGATGAATAAAAGGGGGATTTTCCTGACAGTATCTACAGTGGCTATCACCTGTATCTCTGTGTTTGTTGGTCCTGAGTGTATCAATCCCTTTCACCTGTCTCCTGTGGACAGGACGATTCTATTTTCCTTAAGACTTCCCAGGACAGTGGTTGCCTTCCTCATGGGTGCATCCCTTGGAGTTTCTGGTGCAGTGCTTCAGGGGTTTCTGAGGAATCCACTTGCTGACCCCTATATACTTGGACTTTCTGGTGGTGCTGCCCTTCTTGCCACAGGCGGAATTCTTCTTGGCAGCACAGCACTTGGCCTGTTTACCATCCCACTTTTCGCCTTTACAGGTGCAATACTTACAGGTGCAGTGGTTGGTATGCTTGCATACAGAAGAGGAGGACTGCTTCCAGAAAGGCTGCTACTGGCAGGTGTGGGGCTTGGTTTTCTCTTCAGTGCCGTGCTTATGCTTATGATGAGCCTTTCCTCCAATGAGGGGCTCAGAAGGGCAATACAGTGGATATTTGGAGACCTCTCAATGGCTGACTGGTCACTGATACCCTATGCAGTAGTGGTTATGGCAGTAGGGTTTGGCCTTACCCTCTGGAGAACCAAGGCCCTCAATGCCCTTATGCTTGGTGATGAGATTGCCTACAGTCTTGGCTTTACACCTTTCAAGGAAAGACTTATTCTCTTTATATCAGTCTGTCTGATGACAGCCTCCTCTGTATCACTGGGTGGAATAGTGGGCTTCATAGGACTCCTGATACCACATATTGTGCGGTTCTTTGTGGGCTCTGATGCATCAGTGGTGATTCCCATGTCAGCACTTGCCGGTGGTGCAATGCTCTCTGTAGCTGATACCATTGGCAGAACCATTCTTGCACCCATGGAATTGCCATCAGGAATTGTTACAGCCATTATTGGTGCTCCCTATTTTCTTATACTCTTAAGACGAAGGGAGATACTGGGAGGCTGACAGGTGGATATAATACTTACAGAGAATGTAAGCTTTTCATATAATCATCAGACATTCATTAAGGGTCTGAGAATAAATATCAGGGAAGGAGAGTTTGTAGGGCTAATTGGCCCCAATGGCTCTGGTAAGTCAACAGTGCTGAAGCTGGCTGCAGGGATTTTGAGGCCAGACTCTGGCAGGGTGCTTCTCTGGGGCAGGGATATAAGCACCTATAACGGGAAAGACAGGGCAAAGCTGATCAGTTATCTTCCTCAGATGCTTAACATGAAGGTACCCTTTAAGGTGTCAGAGATAGTCAGGATGGGACTGTATCCCTATGATATCCCTCCTGGGCAAACCCCTGAGGAAGCACTCCATATGGTAGGACTCTCAGAAAAAAAGGATGCCTACATAACAGAGCTAAGCGGAGGTGAAAGGAGAAGGGTCTATCTTGCCATGACCCTTCTGCAGGGTGCCGGTTTGCTGCTCCTTGATGAACCCCTTGCAAACCTTGATATCCGTTATCAGGTTGATCTGCTTGGTTTACTTAGAGACCTCAGAGACAACAAGGGAATATCCATATTCATGGCACTTCATGACATCATACAGATAGAGAAGTTTGACAGGCTATATATTATCAAGGAGGGTAATATAATTGCTGAGGGATCACCTGAAGATATAATCTGTGACAGCCTTCTCAGTGATCTCTATGGAGTGAACATAAGAGTCATACGTGATAAAGATGGAGGGTTTTTATTCAGGATATGAGTTATAAGGCATCGAACATTACAGGTATAACAGTTTCTATTATTATACACCTGTTGATATTCATTATCCCTATCTCTGTTGTTAAAACCACTGTAAAAGACAGATCTGGTGTTCAGATAAACTTCTACAGTATTATGCCTGTACAGGAAAAGAATACCTTCACACCTTCAGTGAAAGAGATAAGAAAGAGAAAGATTCAAAAAAGAGCAGTAAAACTCCCATCAAAGAAAAGAGAGAGAGTCCCTGCAGTTGAAAACAAGACAGTAAAAACAAAACATCCTGAGCCTTTAGTTCACCAGACTATAAACAGAAAAGAAGAGGCTATCCATATATCAGAAGAGAAAATACCCCGGACCATATCAGAGCAGGTGACAAAGGATATCACCCCAGATGTTTCTGATACCGGGCAGAACAGTATGAAAGAAGATGTCAATGTGATTAGCACTGAATACCCTCCAAAGGGAGATGATAAACCAAGCCAGAGACCTGCTGAAGATACAATAAAAAATGAACCCTATCAAGGCCCCTTTGGCGTAGGAGACGGACCACGATTTTCAAGAACTGTAATGCCTGAGTATCCAAGATTTGCCCGTCGGAGAGGTATAGAGGGTAAGGTGGTATTGAAGCTCAGGATAGACGAAAAGGGGAGTCTCAAAGGGGTAGAGGTTATAGAACCGGGTGGGTTTGGTTTTACTGATGCAGCCTTGAGGGCAGTTAGACAATCCAGTTTTATCCCTGCTCACAGGAATGGCCGGCCTGTGCCAGCAGAGGCGATACTTACTGTGAAATTCAGGTTAAAATAGGATGTGGAGGTCTCGTAATGACAGGTCATGTATCTGTAAAATATTATATATAACTCAAATCCAGCTGTAAGAATAACAAAGAACAGCTGAAAGCAGTGGTATGGTAGAGTCTTACACATCCCATACACCCCAGAAAATCTTTCGATTTTCTGGGGACCCCTGTTCTCGACGTGCAATCCATGCACGTCTCCGAGGGAATTTTGCGATTCACCCTCCTGGTGAATCTTATGCAAAATTCAAAACCGTTCAGACTCTACCATGCCACTGCTATGAACTTTATCGCTGGATTTGGGATAAATACCAGAGATATAAGGAGAAGAGATGGTAGAGATATTCTTAAAGGGCGGGGTAATGATGTACCCCATACTTATCTGTTCTGTTCTGGGGCTTGCCCTCTTGATACAGAAATATATCCAGTACAGGAGGGCATTGAGCATTCTGCAGAGACCACCTGAGGAACTACTTAATGACAGACCTCTAATACTTTTACCTCTTTTTGAATGCATTGAGAAGGGCTGTAATGACCAGGAACTCTCCATTGTGGGTACAAAGCAGGTAAGGGAGATTGAAAAGGGGTTGAGCTATCTTGGTCTTATTGCCATGATAACCCCCCTTATGGGGCTTACAGGCACAGTGCTTGGTATGATAAAGGCATTTATGGTCATCTCAGTAAATCCCACAGTTAATCCTGCCATGCTTGCAGGCGGTATCTGGGAGGCACTTATAACCACTGCTGCAGGGCTTATTGTGGCCATTCCCATTCATGTGGGACATCATTATCTTGAAAAAAGAGCAGATGAGATAGCCTTTCTGATGAGAGAGGTAACCATATTTGCTGTCAATAAGAGGCCATAGAGGTATCCATGGAATTTAAAAGGAGAAGATACAATCATTCCTATCTCAATATTGCACCCCTTGTGGATGTGGTCTTTCTGCTACTACTGTTCTTCATGCTCACCTCACATTTCATTGAAGAACAGTCTATCAGGGTAAGACTGCCTGAGTCCAGAACCTCTGAATACACAGAGAGGGCGGGGATCAAGATATTTATAAATGAAAAGGGGGATGTTATCCTCAACAGAAAGAAGGTAAAGGTGGAAGACCTGCATACATTACTAAAAGAACAACTCCCTCTTGAGAAGACAAAGAATGTTGAGATACGGGCAGACAGGGATGTGAAGGTTTCCCTTCTCATGCGGGTAATTGATGAGATAAGGCTTTCAGGTATAAATGACTTCAATATTGTAACGGAAAAAGCCTATTAAAAGTCATTAGTATCCGGCAACCTTAAAATAGTGATTGACTATCCAGTCAACTTTATAGGCACATAGGTATTGCCTTCTCAGTCATTCTCGCATGCCATCCATGGCATGCTCCGAGGAGAAAATCA
>JAADHP010000126.1 GCA_013151785.1 Nitrospirota bacterium
AGTTCTTTTCCCATTCTCCGCGGACTTGGTCGGTCAGGACAATAAAAGATGAGGAAGTAGAGAGATTCCGGCAATTAAAAAGGCTCTACAGGCTTGAACATATCTTTATTCATAGTTCATATCTTATAAATCTCTGCTCACCAGATGAAGAGATCTGCAGAAGATCAATCGAAATGATGTTATTTGAACTCAGGGTAGCAGACCTCCTTGGTGTTGAGTATGTGGTTATCCATCCTGGAAGGGCTGCTGGTCAATCTTTTAGCGAGGCTATGAAAAAGATTAAAGGCTCTTTAAGGATAGTAAGTGATAGATGGAAGGGCAGGGCGGGAATTCTGCTTGAAAATACCGCTGGCCAGAAGGGTGATCTTTCATCCACCTTTATGGGTATTGCAGAGATTGCCACGGGATTTTCAGATGGTTTTATAAAGGGTATCTGTTTTGATACTGCCCATGCATACCAGGCAGGGTATGATATAACCACCCGGGAAGGACTTGCTGCACTACAATCAGAGTTTCGAAGATACCTGCCAGGGTATCCGATCAGGCTGATTCATCTTAATGATTCCAGGGCACCCTTTCGCTCAGGACTTGACAGACATGAACACATTGGTAGGGGATCAATCGGCAGAGATGGTTTCAGGGTGTTCCTTTCCTATCCTTTTTTTAAAGATATCCCCCTGATACTGGAGACACCAAAGAAGACCGAGGATGATGATAAAAGAAATCTTTCTGTTGTAAAGAGACTACTTGGCAAGATTGACTAAGGGATATTATCTCGTCTGTTAAATACGGTCATGGCCTCCTGCAGGCCTGCAGAGACGATTGTCATGGCAGCCTCAACAGCCCTTTTGATAGAATTATTTATAATTTCCATTTCCTCTGCAGGGATCTTTTCAAGTACATATCTTTCCAGAGGTATGTTTGCAGGTCTTCCAATGCCGATTTTGACTCTTATAAACTCACTGGAATCAAGACATTCTATTATTGATTTTATTCCCTTGTGACCACCTGATGAGCCTCCTTTTTTTATCTTGATCTTACCCGGCAGGAGGTCTAAATCGTCATGGATTACAATAAGATTTTCAGGGGTGATCTTTTTTTTCTTTAAAACCTGAGCCACGGCTATCCCGCTCAGGTTCATATAGGTAAGGGGTTTAAGGAGTATTACCGGGTTGTCTTGAATCATGCCCTCAACTATTGAATATTGTTCCTCCGAAGCAAAGGAGAGATGTAGTTTTGTGGCCAGTATATCTAAAGCCCGAAACCCAACATTGTGTCTGGTGTTTTTATACTTCTTCCCGGGATTCCCAAGACCTGCAATTATCCACAACTATGTTGTACTCCTGTAAAGATAAAGATTACCGTTACGAAAACCGCCAGAATGTTCCGAGCTTTTGTCAGACAGCTTCACTCTTGTTCGGTTTCCTGTTCTTCCTTTTTGCCCTTTTTCATCACCTCTGGTTCTGCCATCTCTTCTTCTGCTACCTCTTCGGCAACTTCTTCTTCAGTTGGAGTTGTTACAGTAGCTATCACCTCTTCCGGATCCTCGGTGATCCTGACACCCTCTGGCATCTGAAGATCACTGACATGGATTGACTCACCTGCCCGTAATTCTGTAACGTCCACTTCCAGATGCGGAGGGATTGCGTCGGGAAGACACTCTATTTCCAGTTCCGTTAATACTTGCTGGAGTACACCACCCTCTTTCTTGACACCTACAGGTTCACCCTTCAGGACTATGGAGATGGTGACCCTTACCTTTTCCTTGAGAGAGACCTCATAAAAATCTGTATGCAATAATTGTCCTTTTACAGGGTCAACCTGATAGTCCTTCAGTAGAGCCAGTCTGGAGGATCCATCATTGAACTGGAGGTTTATCATCACCTGTTCGCCCATGGTGCTGTTTATAAATTTTACTATCTCTTCTTTCCTTAGTTTGATCGGGGTAGACTTTCCTGCCCGATATAATATAGCAGGTATAAAACCCGCCCTTCTCAGTGAACGGGCTGAACCCTTTCCGAACTCTGTTCGCGGTTCACAATTGATTATATATCTTTCCATACTATCCTCCTCGAATCAGACGAATAATGAACTTATAGAAGTTTCTTCATGAATTCTCTTGATTGCCTCTGCAAAAAGACCGGCAATACTTAGAACTGTTAGTTTACTACATTTGGCCTGTTTGCTGTCAAGAGGAATGGTGTTTGTTACAATGACCTCCTTTAATGGGGAGACATTTATCCGGTCAACTGCAGGTCCTGAAAGGACAGCATGGGTGCAGGCAGCGGATACCGCTTCTGCCCCCCTCTCGATAAGTACCTCAGCAGCCTGCACAGTGGTGCCTGCCGTGTCTATCATATCATCAAGTATGAGAGTGGCCTTTCCCTTTACATCTCCAATTACGTTCATAACCTGTGAGACATTTGCCTTTTCGCGCCTCTTGTCAATAATTGCCAGAGAGCAGCCCAGTCTTTTGGCAAAGGCCCTTGCCCTTTCCACACCTCCTGCATCAGGCGATACAATCACCAGATTACCATTGGGGTAGTTTTCATTTATATAATCCAGCAACACTGGCATGGCGTAGAGGTGATCAACAGGTATATCAAAGAAGCCCTGGATCTGTCCTGCATGCAGATCCATGGTGAGTACCCTGTGTGTGCCTGCTGTTTCGATCAGATCAGCCACAAGCTTTGAGGAGATGGGAACCCTGGGCTGTACCTTCCTGTCCTGTCTGCCATACCCGTAGTAGGGGATCACGGCTGTAATCCTTCTTGCAGATGCCCTTCTCAGGGCGTCTATTATAAGTAAAAGTTCCATGATGTTTTCATTTACAGGGGTGCAGGTGGGTTGAATAACAAAGGCATCTGCTCCTCTCACATTCTCATTGATCTGAACCATGATCTCGCCATCACTGAAGCGAGTGACCGTTGTATCTGCTAAGGGTTCTCCAAGATGCTTTGATATCTCCTCGGCCAGTGTGCGATTTGCATTGCCTGTGAGAAGTTTGATTCCTTCTGGCATCTCTTTCTCCTTTCACTTGTAGAGGTTAAGATTGAGAATTTTTCTGCGAATACAGTATATTATTTAAACTCAAACTGAGCTATTCTTGCTGAAACCCACAGGTGAAGCTGGTTCAGAACTACATTAATACGATGAGGTTTTTAATCAATACAGTTCGCTACCCTCATTCACCAAAAAGGTGATAGCTGTTAAAGGTTGTTGTAACCTTACTGTCGGTATCGCTACATGTAGTTCTTCACCACCTCCACCTGTCTTTATATTATTCACAAATCAATCACTTCAGATTAAATTTAAATCAAAAGAGAATTCCTTTATTAGATGAATTTATGCTACAGAAATTAATGTTTATATCGAAAATGAAACATATTATTTTAACTTTAAAAGTGAGATTCTTGCAATCTTTTTTTTCCATGGATTAATATAGTTGTTATTAAAGAATTAGGAAATAATCAAAGAAAGGTGGGAATCATGAAGAGTTTACTCAAGAAGATAAGAACAAAGTCTGCAATAGTTGGGGTAATAGGTCTGGGGTATGTGGGTTTGCCCCTTGTAAGGGAATTTGGGCGCTCTGGGTTCAGCGTGATGGGGTTTGACCTGGACGAGAAAAAAACAGATCTCTTGAACAGGGGGAGGTCCTATATAAAACACATACCTGCAAGGGACATAATGACATTAGTTAAGAACAAGCAGTTTGAGGCCACCTCAGACTTCAGCAGGCTGGCAGAAGTGGATTGTATCATTATATGTGTGCCCACTCCACTTGATGAGCACAGGGAACCAGACCTCTCATATGTGTTAAATACCACTCGAACTGTGGCTGAATATCTGAGGAAGGGACAGCTTGTGGTTCTTGAGTCAACCACATACCCCGGGACAACCGATGAGGAGATGAGGCCCATACTGGAGGCAACAGGACTGAGGGCTGGCAGGGATTTCTTCCTTGCCTACTCTCCCGAGAGAGAGGATCCAAATAATAAACACTACAGTACCCGAACGATTCCCAAGGTAGTGGGTGGTTATACAAAAAGCTGTCTTGCTCTTGCAAATGCACTTTATAGTCAGATTATCGAAAAAACTGTTCCTGTTTCTTCAACAAAGATTGCCGAGGCAACGAAACTCCTTGAGAACATATACAGGGCAGTCAATATAGCCCTTGTAAATGAGATGAAGGTACTTTTTGACAGGATGGGGATAGACGTATGGGAGGTAATAGAGGCTGCAAAGACAAAGCCCTTTGGTTTTCAGGCCTTTTATCCTGGCCCCGGGCTCGGGGGGCACTGTATTCCAATTGACCCCTTTTATCTCACATGGAAGGCAAGGGAGTATGATTTAAATACCCGTTTTATAGAACTGGCTGGTGAGATAAACACCTCGATGCCATATTTTGTGGTACAGAAGATATCAGAGGCATTAAACAGTCATGGAAAGAGTATCAAGGGTGCCAGGATTTTAATCCTGGGACTTTCCTATAAGAAGGATATCGATGATGTAAGAGAATCACCCTCTCTAAAGCTGATCGAGTTGCTCAAAGCAAAGGGTGCCAGGGTGGACTACAATGACCCCTATGTGCCAAGGACTCACAAGATGAGGCGTTACGACTTCAAGATGCGTTCTGTTAGGCTGACAGCTGAGAATCTTAAAAAATATGACTGTGTGGTTATATCAACAGACCACTCTGATTATGATTATAAGTTTATTGTTGATAACTCATCTCTCATAGTTGACACACGTAATGCAACTAAAGGAATCAAGGGTAAAGCGAGGATAGTCAAGGCATAGTAGTTACCATGTGGAGTGTAAGAATGAGGGCAAGCAGAGAGGATGTGCATATCTCGGGCGCTGAGGGTATTTTTGAAAAGTCAAGGATTGATAATGTGGTCAGAGCTTATATTGAACGTGCCTACAGCCACAGCCGTGGCATGCCCGACAGGGTGGTTATAACTATAGAAGAACTGAAAGAATCCCCTCTTTTTTTGAAGTCCTTGCCAGTGTATACTGTAGATACAAAGACAAAAGAGGCGGCGTGGAATTTTATAAAGAGCTTTCTCTTTAGTGTGGGAGTATCCATGAGGGCATTTGAGAATGCCCTCATGGTGGTACAATCAGACATCGTCATGCGTGGTGCCTCTATAATGACCTTCAAGACAGGTAGAAGATGTGAGCCTGACACTGCAAGGGGCATCAGGGCAACGCGTCTTGGAATAACCCCACAGGCAGAAGAGATATTGTTCAACGCAATTGATTCGTACAAGCTGAACAGAACTGTAGTATCAGAGGCCATTGTACTTGCCACTAAGGTGGCTGCCTTTAAGGATGTAATAGCTGAACTCTGTGTGTCTGACGACCCTGATTACACTACCGGCTATGTTTCATCAAAAAGGTCAGGATATCTCAGGGTGCCTAATATCAAAGAAGAGGGAGATAGAAAGGGCGGAAGGGTTATTTTTGTTTCCGAGGATGTTGATATAAATGGACTGATTCGTTATCTTGAAAACACACCTGTGGTGATAGATTCCATAGGTGAATTTAAGGGCATTGTCTCTCCTGATGAAGCCATCCCTGGTCTTAATAATTAACCCCGTAGCAGGTTCCTTCGATAGAGCTGCCTTTAAAGAGGCCTGTAGTATGTTACGGGAGCATTTTGTTTTGAAAGAGTTTTATACAAACAAAAGAGGTGATGCTGAGGAGATGGCAAGGAGAATAATCCCTGAGAAGCCTTCTGTTATTGCAGTGGTGGGTGGTGATGGAAGTTTTAATGAGGTGGTAAATGCCACGGCCTACTCGGGTATCCCCCTGTCTTTTATACCTGCTGGAACGAGTAATGTCCTTGCAAAGGAATTCTCGCTGCCTGAGAATATCGTGGAGGCTTCAAGAAGGATTATAACAGGCCAGCCAAGAGAGTTTCATCTTGGTTATATCAATAACAGATACTTTGTCCTGATGGCAGGTGTGGGTTTTGATGGTGCAAGTGTTTACCATCTTAACAAAAAACTTAAAAGATTGATTGGAAAGGCTGCCTATGTGTGGAGTGGTCTTATGGTATTTGGTCGTTACAAGACCGAGAA
Organism: Nitrospirota bacterium; assembly: GCA_013151785.1. GTDB lineage: Bacteria > Nitrospirota > Thermodesulfovibrionia > Thermodesulfovibrionales > JdFR-85 > JAADHP01. The sequence goes on from JAADHP010000126.1 coordinate 6,087, forward strand.
ATTGAAAATAAGGGTGGATAACAGGGAATACGAAGGAACGGATGTGATTGTCTGTAATGCAAGCAAATACGCAGGTGGCTTTAGCGTGTGTCCAGATGCGGACATGACAAAACCTGCACTGGATATTTTTATTCTTCATGGTAAAGGCAGGATGGATCTGCTGAAGGTTTTTCTTGGAATTGTAAGGGGAATTCCGTTAAAATTAAATAATGTCACCTTTGTTGAAGGCAGGAATGTTCATATCAGTGGCAACGCCCATGTGCAGGTCGATGGAGACTACTTTGGAAGAACACCTGTTGATATAACAGTAAGGGAGAGGGCCTTGAATTTAATAATATAAGAGGAGGATACCATGGCTTTGGAGAATGTGAAGATCGAAGGAATGAGTTGTGAGCATTGTGTTGCGAGGGTCAAGAAGGCGATTGATGCAATTGATGGTGTGCTGAAGTCGGATGTTTCTATAGGTTCTGCAACTGTAGAGTATGATGATGCAAAGACAGGTAGAGACCAGATTGTAAAGGCTATTGAGGGCGTTGGCTACAAGGTGGTGGGTTAGCTTCTTAGCTGCCCACCTGTTTTCCTTATAAGGTAATCTGTTAAATCCTTGTGGATCCCGTCCACCTCCTCATCCTTCAGGGTTCTTTCATTGCTTCTGTAGATTATGGAGGTGGCTACTGATTTCTTTCCTTCAGGGATATTTTTACCTTCATAGACATCAAAGATATTGACATCCTCTATAATGTCTGTGCTGTAAGCTCTGATAAGTGAAAGTATGGTCTCTGCTTCAAGATTCTTATCTACAAGCAGTGCGATATCCCTTCTTATAGCAGGGAACTTGGGAAGTGGAGTGTATTCAACTGTACGTTGTTTACAGCTAAAGAGCAGATCCAGGTTCAGTTCTGCCACACCGATATCCTCTTTTATCTCTCGGATATCAAACTCTGCCTTTATCTGAGGCGATAGAATACCGATAAATCCAATTTTCTTTTTCTCTACCCATATGTCAGAAGAGCGTCCTGGATGGAGAAAGGGTTCGGTGGTCCTTGCAAAGGAGAAATCTGATATATTAGAGACCTGAAAGAGCTTTTCAACAATACCCTTCAGGAGATAGAAGACATCAGGCCTGTCTTCCCATAGACGCTGCCCTGGTGTGTACAGGTAAACGATTCCTATGGAGCGTGTCTCATCGGGCAGTTCCATGTCTCCTTTCTGAAAGACCTTTGCTATTTCAAAGAGTTTTATGTCTCTGATTCCCTGGAAGATATTATGCAACAGATTATCAATCAGGGAAGGCAATAAGAAGGTTCTTAGTGCTGAGTCCTCTTTTCTCAGAGGATTTATAAGTTCCACGCAGGCTCTTCTACGGTCTTCCTCTGGAATATTTAATCTGTCAAGTACTGCAGGATTCATAAAACTATAGTTGATGGCCTCGTTAAAACCGGACAGCAGAAGTACATCTTTTAATAATTCTATTTTCTCCTTATCAGCACCTGTATCAAGATTTAATGGCGCTTCAGGTAGACTTACGGGGATCTTTTCATAGCCATAATGTCGGGCTACCTCTTCGATGAGGTCTGTTTCATTTTCGATATCAACCCTGAAGGAGGGCACCTCTACTGTCAGTGCATTGCTGGTGGTGTCTGTTATCTTGAAATCAAGAGATTGCAAAATATCTATAACCCTCTCATCAGGAATCCTGATACCGATTAGTTGTTCTATCCGTTTAAATCGAAGGGTGATCTTTCCAGGTACATATCTATCAGGATATACATCTATTAGTTGAGAGACCTTTCCCCCACAGAGTTGTTTCATCAGAAAAGCAGCACGGTCCAGCGCTGTAACGAGTCCTTCTATGTCTGTACCTCTTTCGAATCTATATGAGGCTTCAGTTTTCAAAGAGAGCCTTCTGGATGTTCTTCTGATGGATATTGGATCAAAGTAGGCACTTTCAAGAAAGACATTTGTTGTTTTCTCGGTAACCTCTGTTTCAAGCCCTCCCATAATGCCAGCAATAGCAACGGGTCTTTCACCATCCCAGATGAGAAGGTCATTTTCACTGATTTGTCTTTCCACGGAATCAAGGGTCTTTAATACCCTGTTAGTGCCTGATATGTCAACCCGGATTGTTTTCCCTTTTAAGGTATCCAGATCAAAGGCATGGAGGGGATGGCCGAATTCCAGAAGTACATAGTTAGTGATATCAACCACATTGTTTATGGGTCTCAGCCCTGACAGTTCCAGCCTTCTTGCCATCCATTCAGGTGAGGGTCCAATCGTAACATCCCTTATTATCCTTCCAGCGTATCTCCTGCAAAGGTGAGAATCAATAGAAATTTTGAAATCCTCTGTAAAGTCAGGTTGTAAAGAGTGCTCCGGCAGTATTATCTCTTCACCCGTAGATGCCTTTAGTTCTCTTGCAATGCCCAGGAGACTAAGACAGTCAGGTCTATTGGGAGTGATACCTATATCAAAAACAATCTCACCATGATCGGTCTCAACTCCTTCCACCTCAAGGCCCAGCATCGTGAGAGTATGGGCAACCTCTTCTGGTGAATTGCCTGTGTCTATAAACTCCTTAAGCCATGAAAAAGGTATCAGCATCTATGCATACTCCTTATGAGAATTTTTAAAACATACTATTTTACATGTTTTTCCAAGTTTTTGGCTACTGGAATAAATCACTCAAAAATCTCGATAGAAAAAAGGTCTGAACAAAACCAGGCATATGGGTATTGCCTTTGATGCCTTTGATTTTCTCCTCGGAGCATGGGGCTCCCCGAAAAGTCGCAGACTTTTTGGGGCAGAGGCCTTGGGTGACCGCTGAGAGATTGGGGCCCCTGGAAAATCGCAGATTTTTCGGGGTGTAAGTTGAGCGGTTAAGCCAGATCCCTTTGCATAAGGAAGGTTTCTCTTTTTATGGCATCCGCAACCCTTACGACACGTGCCATCTCCTTGACATCATGTACACGCACAATATCCGCTCCATTGTATACAGACAATGCCACTGCTGCAGCCGTACCCTCAAGTCTTTCCTGTGCAGGGGCGTTGCCAAGGGCAATACCTATAAAG
>JAADHP010000284.1:0-8775 GCA_013151785.1 Nitrospirota bacterium
ATGTGATGAAATGAAAGCTTCTTGACAATAATAATGCCTTCTTGACACCAAATCTTACAGGGATTGAATGGAGTCCACTATGAACATCAAAATCCATATCCTGAAGTGCATAAAGCACATCAAAACCAGCAAGCCAGAAAACAACAGCTATACTCAAGGGAATAATCTCTAAATCTATACTGCCCTTTATCGCAATCCAGGCACCAAGTGGTGCCCCGGAGATTGCAATACCAAGCACAATATGACTCAGCCATGTAAATCTCTTTGTGTAGGGATAAAGCACAAAGAAAAATACCGCCACTGGCGCAAGCCTCAGACAGAGAGGGTTCAACATATAGGCAGCAAAAAAGAAAAATCCAAGGGAGAGCAATACAAAAAACATGGCTTCCATGACCTTAATCTTTCCGGCAGGAATCTCTCTGTTGGCTGTTCGGGGATTCAGGGCATCAATCTTCCTGTCAATAATTCTGTTCAATCCCATGGCTGCTGTCCTTCCACTAACCATGGCCACGGTGATCCACAGTATCTGTTCAGGTTCTGGAAAGCCTTTCGCTGCAAGTACCATAGCTGTAAAAGCAAAGGGAAGGGCAAAGACGGAATGGGAGAATTTTATCATCCTCAGATATAAAACAAGACGGTTAAGCATGATCAGGGTTTTATGTAAGCGTATCCTTCAGACTGTCTCTTGATAAGCTCTGTTATGCCAGCAGGAACAACCCCTATAAATTCAGGAAGATGTTCTTCTGATATACATACATCAGATGTGGAACAGAGGTTCCTTAGAGAATTTCTACAGGCAAGAAATCTGACCCCTCTATCTGAGAGTTCCTTCATCCTTTGAACCCTGCCCTCATCTGAAAAGGCCAGTACAGCCTGTCCATTTGCAAGGACACGAATATCCACATTTTCCTCACCCACATCCTTCAGGAGATTTGTAATATTGCCAAGTGCAATATCCCAGCGCTCTGCTTCATTGACATGAAATATCACCTTTAAGGTATTGCTCATTTCTTGATACCCTCTCTGGCAATTGCAATCTTGCCTGTTCTGACAAATTCCTTTATCCCAAAGGGTTTCATCAGTTCTATGAATGCCTCTATCTTCTTTTCATCACCTGTGATCTCAACAGTATATGTGCGGGGCGAAGAGTCAACCACCCTGCCTCTGAATATCTCAGTAAGTCGCAAAACCTCTGCCTTGTCATCCTGCTTGGGTGCAACCTTTACCAGCACCATCTCTCTTTCCACATGGTCTATCTCTGTAAGGTCCACAACCTTGATGACGTCTATCAATTTATTAAGCTGCTTTGTAATCTGTTCGATAATCTGATCATCCCCGGTAGTAACTATTGTCATTATGGATAACTGAGGGTCTATAGTTTCTCCCACAGAGAGGCTTTCGATATTGTAGCCTCTACCACTGAAGAGACCGGCCACTCTTGTAAGCACGCCAAATTTATTCTCTACGAGTACACTGATGGTATGTCTCATCGCTCTTCCCCCTTACTTTACAGCTCTTAGTTTCTGTTCCTTCTTTGTCTTCTTTTCCTCACCAAACATCATCTCATGAATAGCCGCGCCTGCAGGAACCATAGGGAATACCTTCTCCTTCCAGTCAACAATAAAATCCATAAACACGGGTTTGTCTTTAACCTTCAGGGCCTCTTTGATTACCGGTTCGACCTCGGAAGGATGTTCGGCTCTAAGACCCACTGCACCATAGGCCTCTGCAACCTTAACAAAATCCGGTACAGTGTCAAGGTGACTGTAGGAGTAACGTTCTTTGAAGAACAATTCCTGCCACTGTCTTACCATTCCAAGATAGCGATTGTTCAGTATTGCCACCTTTACAGGTAGTTTGTATGTAACACAGGTTGCAAGTTCCTGTATGTTCATCTGAATACTTCCGTCTCCAGCAATATCAATGACTGTTCTGTCTGGATACGCCACCTGGGCACCCATTGCCGCTGGAAAGCCATAGCCCATGGTTCCCAGCCCTCCAGATGTCAGCCATGACCGTGGTTTGTTAAGTTTGAAAAACTGGGCTGCCCACATCTGGTTCTGACCAACCTCTGTAGCAACGATGGCATCACCCTTTGTAAGCTCATAAAGCTTCTCCACCACAAACTGAGGTTTGATAACATTTTCATCATATTCATAGCTTAAGGGATGTTCCTTCTTCCATTTGTTTATCTGTCTTAACCATGCCTTTCTGACCTCTTCCCACTGATTCTTTTCTTTTTCTTCCTTCAGCACATTAATGATACCTTTCAAAACTCTCCTTGCATCACCCACAATGGGTATGTCAACTCGTACATTTTTTCTTATGGACGAGGGGTCTATATCTATGTGGATTATCTTTGCATTGGGGGCGAAATCATTGATTCTTCCTGTAACCCTGTCATCGAATCTCATGCCAACAGCAATCAACAGGTCAGAATTCTGTATTGCCATATTAGCATAATAACTTCCATGCATGCCTGGCATACCAAGTGCCAGTTTATGGGTGCCGGGAAAGGCTCCAAGTCCCATTAAGGTCATAATAACGGGAATCTGGGTGTATTCAGCGAGTTCCTTCAGTTCCTTTGTCGCAGCAGAGTGTATGACACCGCCACCTGCTATGATAACCGCCCTCTTGGCCTTCTGGATCGCATGGGCAGCCTGTTTGATCATCCATTTGTTCCCTTCGTATTTGGGGTTGTATCCCCTTAAACTTACATGTTCGGGCCATACAAACTGTGTTTTATCGCTGGTAACATCCTTTGGCAGGTCAATCAACACAGGCCCTGGCCTGCCTGATGTTGCTATATAAAAGGCCTCTCTGATTATCCGTGCCAGATCCTTAACATCCTTCACGAGATAGTTGTGTTTTGTACATGGACGGGTAATACCAACAATATCTGCCTCCTGAAACGCATCATTGCCAATCAGTTTTGTTGGAACCTGTCCTGAAAAGACAATAATTGGGATTGAATCCATGTAGGCTGTGGCAATTCCCGTTACTGTATTTGTTGCACCAGGCCCGGATGTAACAAGGGCAACCCCGGGTTTGCCGGTAGAGCGGGCATAGCCATCAGCCGCATGAACAGCACCCTGTTCATGCCTTGTAAGAATAAGCTTGATGTCCTTGTCATCATAGAGATAGTCGAATATATTCAGTACCACACCACCTGGATAACCAAAGATATGTTTTACCCCTTCCTTTTTAAGACATTCTATTACAATCTGTGCTCCCAACATTTTCATAACCCAACTCCTTGTTTAATAAGTATAATTTTAAATATTAACATAAATGACAATAAAATTACTACCACCAACCCACATTTACGAAAACCGTCAAAATGCCCCGAGTTCCGGTCGGATCTGAATCAATAGAGGGAATTAATTTAAAATATACACTATGAAACCCTTTGTTTCGCTTCATGTCAGGGAATACAGGAGATTCTGGTCAGGGCAGGTCATTTCATTAATAGGAACATGGATGCACCATGTTGCCCAGGGCTGGTTGATCTACAAACTCACCAAATCCCCGCTCTTCCTTGGCCTTGGTGGAGCAGCACTAACATTACCCATACTCCTGTTTACCCTTTTCGGAGGTATCATAGCTGATAAGTACAAAAAAAGAAATGTACTGCTCTTTACTCAGTCAATAGCTACACTGCCTCCCATAGTGCTTGGAATATTGACTGTATCTAATGTCGTCACAGTATGGCATGTAATCATAATTGCCTTTTTTATGGGTACTATAAATGCTATAGAGATACCCGTGCGTCAATCATTTCTGATAGAAATGGTGGGTAAAGACAAACTGCTGAATGCCATAGCCTTGCATTCTGCAGCCTTTAATGGCGCACGGATGCTTGGACCTTTACTGGCTGGATTTATAATAGAAAAGGGGGATCTCTCAATATGTTTCTTTATAAACTCCATCAGCTTCATACCTGTCATCATGGCATTAAAGTCAATAAAGATTGATGGATTTGTATACACGGGTAAATCCAGTGGTATACTAAATAATCTGAAGGAAGGTGCAGGATTTATAATTAATAACAAAGACATATCAAGTATCTTTCTGACAATAATGGTTTTCAGTCTTTTTGGTATACCTTATACTCAGTTCCTGCCTGTGTTTGCTGAGGATATTCTGCACACCGGAGCTAAAGGGCTCGGTCTGTTGATGAGTTCCGCCGGGTTGGGAGCTTTCACCGGAGCAGTTGTACTTGCACTAAGAGGCAGCATGAAAAGAAAAGAGATTTATATGTTCCTTTCCTCCCTGTTATATCCTGCTTCTCTACTTGTATTCTCTCTAAGCAGGATACCCACGCTGTCCTATATTGTGCTTTTTACCGCAGGATTTTCCATCGTGACTTTTCTTGCCAATGCCAACAATACCATCCAGTTGCTTGTCAGCAACGATCTCAGGGGCAGAGTCATGAGTGTTTATTCTCTGGTTTTCCTTGGCATGGCTCCCTTGGGAAGTACCTTGCTGGGAATAATTGCCAGCAGCATTAGTACATCCTTGACAATAACACTTTCTTCAACTGTGGCCTTAACAGCAGGTATTCTTTTTACCAGAGCGGAGATCAGGAGGCTAAAACTATTATTTCTCCAGAGTCTTTAGCTTTTTCAATGCACCTCTGGCAGCCTTTATCTGGGCTTCTTTTTTACTCTTTCCCTTGCCTCTTCCCATCTTCTTGCCATTAATGAACACATCTACAGTGAACTCCTTACTGTGTTCCTGCCCTTCTTCCTTTACTGTTCTGTACTCAGGGAGCATTCCGAAGATGTGCTGTGATAACTCCTGCAACTCTGTTTTATAGTCGTGGGAGTGTTTTGTTTTGATGGTACTGTCCAGACGTTTTCTCATTAATTTAGTTATAACCCGTTTAGCCTCTGTATAGTCACTGTCAAGGAATATGGCACCAAAAACCGCCTCCATTGCATCTGCAAGAATATTCTCCTTCTCCCTGCCACCTGATGTCTCCTCTCCCTTTCCAAGCCTGAGATAAGAACCAAGTTTGATATTTCTGGCCAGTTTAGCCAGCACGGACTTTGAGACAAGAAAGGCCTTCAGCTTTGCCATCTCTGATTCCTTGAGATGTTCCTTTGCCATGAAGAGTTCTTCTACTACAACCAGCCCGAGAACAGCATCTCCAAGGAATTCCAAACGTTCATTATGAGGTATCCGTTCGCGGGGTGCTTCATTGGAATATGACGTATGTGTAAGGGCTTCCAGAAGGAGTTCGATGTCCTTGAAATTATAATCCAATTTTTTTTCAAGCTTCTTCAAATCTTTTAAATAGGAGGCAGGCATTGGTTCCACCGAATCCAAAGGAGTTAGACAGGGCATATCTTACTTCCATCTCCCTGGCCCTGTGAGGCACATAATCAAGGTCACATTCAGGGTCTGGATTGTCAAGGTTGATAGTGGGAGGGACAATGTTATTATAAATGCTTAAAGCACTAATAACAGCCTCGACACCACCTGCAGCGCCAAGTAGATGCCCGGTCATTGACTTTGTAGAGCTTACCGCCAGTTTATAGGCATGCTCACCAAAGACCTTTTTTATGGCCATTGTTTCCAGTTCATCATTGTATTTTGTTGATGTACCATGGGCATTTATATAATCAACCTCTTCTGGAGATACACCTGCATCTTCTATGGCAAGCTGCATACATCTGGCAGCGCCCTCACCATCAGGTGATGGAGAGGTTATGTGATAGGCATCACCGGTCATGCCATAGCCTACTATTTCAGCGTATATCTTCGCACCTCTTTTTATGGCATGCCCCAGCTCTTCCAGGATTACCACACCTGCACCTTCTGACATAACAAATCCATCTCGGTCAGCATCAAAGGGACGGCTTGCCTTTTCAGGCTCATCGTTTCTTCTTGAAAGTGCCTTCATTACAGTAAAGCCTGCTACACCAAGAGGTGATATAACAGCTTCAGAACCACCAGCTATCATAACATCTGCATCCCCTCTCTGGATTATTCTGAAGGCATCTCCTATAGCATGAGATCCTGATGAACATGCTGTTACAACAGCAGAGTTAGGACCTTTTGCACCAAACCTGATGGATACCCTTCCTGATGCTAAATTGATTATACTCATGGGTATAAAAAAGGGAGTGATCCTTCTGTATCCCCTCTCATTAAGCACTGTGGTGTAATGCTCGATCATGGGAAGTCCGCCTATACCCGAACCTATAATCACACCCACACGATAGGCATTGGAGGTGTCAATCTTTAATTCAGAGTCATCTACGGCCATCTGCGAAGCAGCCAGAGCAAAGTGGATGAATCGGTCCATCTTTTTTATTTCTTTTACCTCGATATAATCCGCAGGATCAAAATCCTTTACTTCACCTGCTATACGGACAGGCAGATCACCTGGATCAAAGTGGGTTATCTTTGAAATGCCTGAAACCCCCTTTATCAGCGCATCCCAGCTTTTCTGCACTCCTGTGCCCAGCGGTGTAACCACACCAAGCCCTGTAATCACAACTCGTCTTCTATAAGGGGTTTCCAATAGAGAGTTCTCCTTATTTGTTCTTATGATTTTATTTAAACAACTTTATTCAAAATAAAGTCAGGCAGTGGTTTTGTTTTTAATATAATCTATTGCATCCTGAACCTTGACTATCTTTTCAGCATCTTCATCAGGTATCTCAACTCCAAAGGTCTCTTCAAAGGCCATAACAAGCTCAACAGTGTCAAGAGAGTCCGCACCCAGGTCCTCCACAAATGATGCCTCTGGTGTTACCTGTGCTGGATCAACACCTAATTGTTTTGCAATAAGCTCTTTTACCTTCTCTTCTACCATTTTTTACCTCCAGATAATCATAATAAGAGGCCAGAAAAGACCTCATACAATTATAAATTTTATCTTTTATCTTTACATAAACATACCACCATTGACATGAATCACCTGTCCTGTTATGTATCCTGATTGTGGTAAAGCAAGAAAGAGCACTGCATTTGCAACATCCTCCGGTGTGCCAAATCTGCTAAGAGGAATGGTCTTCAACATTTCTTCTTTTATATTATCAGGAAGTTTTTCTGTCATTGCTGTCATTATAAAGCCTGGAGCAACTGCATTTACTGTAATGCCACGGCTTGCGTACTCTTTGGCTGTTGTTTTAGTTAACCCCACAATACCTGCCTTTGAAGCAGAATAGTTTGCCTGCCCGGGATTACCTGTAAAGGCAACCACAGAGGCGATATTAACAATCCTGCCGTAGCGTTTCTTCGCCATTATCTTTATAGCCTCTTTTGTACAGAGAAAGACACTCTTCAGATTTACACTCAGCACAGCATCCCAGTCCTCCTCCTTCATCCGCAACAGCAGCGCATCTTTAGTGATGCCTGCGTTGTTAACAAGTATGTCAAATCCGCCAAATTCTTCAACTGTTTTCTCAAATATCTTCTTTACATCTTCTGATTTTGACACATCTCCACTTAAAGCCACAGCCTTTACTCCAAGAGACTCCATATATTCTGCACACTGGTGCGCCTCATCCTGGTTGAGGTCAACTACAACTATGTTCGCCCCTTCCTTAGCAAGTGCCTCTGCTATTGCCCTGCCTATTCCTCTTGCAGCACCTGTTACCAGGGCTGTCTGTCCCTTTAAATGCATAAGATTCCTCCCAGAGATTTTTCAACCTGTAATTGTAACAAACCTGGTATGTTTATTTCCACAACTTTGACTATATTTAATATTGGAATGTATATTATAACGAAAACAAAGTTTTTTTTCCAAAGTAATTATGGACAACACAATTGGTTTTGAAATAAAACATCTCTATGAGGAACTGAGCCCCCTTATAGAGAGGTTTACCAGAAAGCTATGTCCTGAATGTAGACAACCCTGTTGCAAGCAACGTTTTGGAATCTATGAAAAAGAGGATATACTCTTCCTTAACTCAATTAATGCTAAAATAAGTGATGCCAACAGGAGGTTTGATCCAGATGGAAAATGTCAGTTTCTTTCCAGCAGGGGATGCATCAGACCCCGATGGCTCAGACCTTACAGATGCACATGGTTCTTCTGTACTGAACTGCTTGAAGCCATGCAAACACATTCAAGACAATATAGAAGGATAGTGGATTTATTGAATAGAATCAAACAATTAAGAATGGAACTGCTTGGTTTAAAATAGTCAGGAGATGCAATGGATTATGTTTTATATGCCCTGTCAGCAATACTGATACTTGCTGGCATAGCAGGATGTATTCTTCCGATCCTGCCCGGCCCATTGCTGGGTCTTGCCGGGCTGTTTTTATTGTACTTTACATCTGCCCATCCATTCAGCATTACATTCATAGTGATTTATGCGGTTCTAACCATTGTGGTAACCCTGCTGGACTATATAATTCCTATCTATGGAACCAGAAGATTTCATGGTTCAAAATACGGTATCTGGGGTAGCACAATCGGCCTGTTGGCCGGAATGTTTTTTCCTCCCTTTGGATTCATAGTGGGTCCGCTTTTGGGTGCATATCTTGGTGAACTCTTAACAGGCCGAGGCTGGAAAGTGGCCCTGAAGTCAGCAACAGGTTCATTCGTTGGCTTCCTCACAGGCACGGGTATCAAATTGATACTTACCATCTCAATGGGTTATTATTACATAAAAAGCATAATTTGATCCCAAATCCAGTTGTAAGAATAACAAAGAATAGCTGAAAGTAGTGGTATGGTAGAGTCTGAACGGTTTTGAATTTTGCACAAGATTCACCAGGAGGGGGACAGCCCCAAAAATCAGGGATTTTTGG
>JAADHP010000284.1:8784-10685 GCA_013151785.1 Nitrospirota bacterium
GACCCCGGAATCGCAAAATTCCCTCGGAAGCTGGGGTACCCCGAAAAGTCGTAGACTTTTTGGGGCAGAGCCTTGGATGGCTGCTGAGAATGAGGGGCCCCCGAAAAATCGCAAGATTTTTTGGGGTATCCGGGATGTGTAGGACTCTACCATGCCACTACTATAAACTTTATCGCTGGATTTTGGATTGATTTTATATGGGTAAGGAAAACAATCCACTACATGAACTGAAACACACCCTGAGAGACTTTGCCAGGGAAAGGGACTGGGATCAGTTCCACTCACCCAAAAACCTCTCCATGGCCCTGATAGCAGAAGCCGCTGAATTAGTGGAGCAGTTCCAGTGGCTTACCCAGGAGGAGAGCAGAAACTTACCAGAGGAAAAACTGAAACAGGTTGAAGAGGAGCTTGCAGATATACTTATATATCTGGTCAGGCTTGCTGATAAATTGAATATAGACCTCATTGAGGCAGCAAGAGAAAAAATCAGAATCAATGAACAAAAATATCCTGCAGAGAAGGTCAGAGGGAAATCAAAAAAATATTCAGAGTATTAATGCAGACCACCTCATAAAACAACCCTCCTCTCTATATCATCAGGATTATTCTTAATCCTTAACTGCAATCGTTATGTTTATGTTAAAATACTTACGAAAGGAATAGCTATATGCCCGAAAGAAGCAAGGACTGGCTATCCCAGGCAACAAGAGATCTGGAAAAGGCTGAAAAAGACCTGTTATGGGGATACTACGAATGGGCATGTTTTACTGCCCAGCAGGCAGCAGAAAAGGCAGTAAAGGCTCTTTTTCAACATCTTCATGCTGATGCATGGGGACATTCAATAAGTAAACTCTTAAAAGAACTGCCTTCAAACATAGCTCCTGATGAAGGACTGATTGAAGATGCCATAAGACTTGACAGGAACTACATACCAACCAGATACCCTAATGGTTTTGATACAGGAGCGCCAAAAGATTACTTCACAAAAAAGGATGCAGAAGATGCCTGTGAGGCAGCAAAAAGAATCATTGAGTTCTGTAAAAGTAAGATTTGTTAATGCTCCTAAGATAATAGAGGAACTGAAAGCTATATCAAGAGAGATTGTAGAGAAAGACCGAAATGTGATAGGCATTTATCTTTTCGGTTCTCTTGTAAAGAACAGTTATTCACCAGCCAGTGATGCTGATATATTGGTTCTACTAAAAAACGACAGCAGAAGGTTTATTGACAGGATTCCCCATTATGCAAAGTTATTCCTTGATATTTCTCTGCCCATTGAGGTCTTTCCATATACAGAAGAAGAAATAAAAAAGATGCTCAGTGAAGAGAATCACTTTATAAAAAGTATCTGGAAGGAAAAAATAATACTCTCTGAAAAAAAAGATACATCTACTCCACCATAGTAGCCAATCCCGATAAGACAGTGAGTTAGGTGGCGAGTGAGTTAGTGAAGCTTCCCTACCAGAGGTCGGGGCATTCTGGCAGTTTTCGTAAAAAATCTTGCTCTTGCTATTATTCTCTAATTCAATAATCCCACTTCACGCCCTCCAGGCGTGCCGTCGCAATCCCTTCTATTTGAGGTCTTGGTTCCTACCCGATAGGCCCCCCTATTTTATTACAGGATAACAAGGAGTTATAAGGAGGGTTCTGCAAAATTTCTGCAACCTTTGGTGGAACGAAAATTGCTTCTCGTTTTCAAAGAACTCAAACATTACCCAAATCCAGGCTGTAAGAATAACAAAGAATAGCTGAAAAGCAGTGGTATGGTAGAGTCTGAAGGGTTTTGAATTTTGCATAAGGTTGGACATCAGGGATGATGAACCACCTCTCGGCCGCTCTTGTTTCAGAAGGATTTTTTATTTTCAAAGGTGTGGGCATTATTTTTCTTCGGCACCCTGCCT